>SVOX01000021.1 GCA_015066165.1 Oscillospiraceae bacterium
TTTTCCGATTCGCTTATAAAAGGGTATATGCAACAGTTGCTTTCAATAGTTTTCAGAACCGAAAATAAGTATAAAAATACCCGCCACCAAAACAAATATGTAAAAACCGCTTTGGATATTTTGGAAGAAAACTTCACAACCGAAATAACCCTTTCTTCATTAGCGCAAGAATTTGAAGTTTCGCCCGAGCATTTTTCACGTATTTTTAAAAAAGAAACAGGCCTTGGATTTAATGAATATTTGTCGCTTTTGCGACTTAAAAAAGCCGAAACACTGCTTAAAAAGAACGAAAATTTAAGCATTTCAGAAGTAGCGTTTTCTTGCGGATTTAACGATAGCAATTACTTTTGCGAAAAGTTTAAAAAAGTGTATGGAACTTCACCTTTAAAATTTAGAAAAAAGCATAAATTAAAAATAAACCGACCGAACAATTAAGTTCGGCCGGTGTTTTTTATTTTAATTCAAATATAGGATATTCGCCAAGTGTTTTCGCAGAGCCGATTTCTTCATTTGTTTCGGCAGTCCAAACAAATTTTGGCGCCTTGTAAACTGAAGTGGTGAGTTTTACTGCAAAATTTTTGCGGTCAAGTTTATTGTAAGCGATAAAGTTTGGCTTTGCTAAAAAGTTGAATATCATTAAAGTCAGCAAAATATTAAGTGGCGAATATTTTTTCTTGTCTCTGCGGACGTTGGTATAAAGTTGACCGTAAAACACTTCGGGTAAAAATTTACGCATTGCTTTTATAAGTAGCGGATTAAAGGATTCTATACAGTAAGGTCCTTTATATGTCTTTAAAATTCCGGCAACTTTTGGACAAAGTGAAGTATCAAGCGTTTCGCCTTTAAGTTCTACTAAAATTGGCACTTTTCCATCTACCAACGCTAAAACTTCCTTAAAAGTTGGAATTTTTTGGTTGGTTTCTTTAAGGTTTAGTTGTTTTAGTTCTTCTAAACTTAATTCGCAAACTTTTTTGTCACATCCAGTCATACGCAAGAGTGAATAATCGTGAAAAATCACAACTTCGCCGTCACGTGAGAGTTGAACGTCAAGTTCAATACCGTAGCCGTTATCAACTGCATTTTGAAAAGCGGGGATAGAATTTTCTGGAAAGTTTTCGTTCCAAAGTCCACGGTGGGCATAGTTGCAAAGAAGCCGTTTGTCCTGCGGAATTTTAGCGTTTGGGCGGATAAACACCAACAAATAAAGGACAAGCAGTAAAATGAGAATACTTAAAATAATATAAATTGCTGTCATCATTCGTCCACATCCAACATTTCAAGCGCACCCTTTTTATTTATTACTTTTGAGTCGCCGTGGCGTACAAAGAACATTGTAATAAATGCAAGTGCTACAAAAACGGTACCAAAAGCAAAGAAGGTGTAACGCATACCTAAAGCGTCGTAAATAAAGCCCGAAAGAATAGGAGCCACAATTTGTGCCGACATTGAAGCGGTGTAGTAATAGCCGGTATATTTACCAACGTTGCCTGCTTTTGCAAGTTCTACTACCATTGGGAAAGAGTTTACGTTTATGGTAGCCCAGCCGATACCTGCTAAAATAAATATGGGGAACATTATAAATTCGGGTATTTTGGCTGTTACAAAGTTGCCAAGGAAAAATGCGGTTGCAAGAATTATAACACCTGCCAAAATGGTCTTTTTTCTGCCAATTTTTGAGGCAATTATACCAACAGGCACATAAGAAACAATAGCGGCGGCTTGTGCAATTATAAGCGTTAAGTTGAAGTCAAAACCTAAAACGTTTGTAGCATAAACCGAGTACTTACTTGTAATAGAGTTATAACCGATAAACCAAAGAGCAACCGAAGCCAAGATTAAAATGAGAGAGCGTAACTGCGCTTTTGAAAGTTTACCGCCTGATTCGCCGTCTTGCGTTTCGGGCTCTAATTTTTTGCTTTCTTCTTCCATTTCAGCCGCCCATTTGTTTTCTTTTACGGTTAAAAGGAAGATAATAAAGCCCACAAGCATTATGGAAACTACTGCCGTAAAATAGCCGGTATATTGCATATATTGGTTTTTGGAAGTGGCAAAAACTATGCCGAGAGCCAAAACCAAAATTCCGCCGAAAGTACCTGTAAGATTAATAATAGCGTTTGCTTTTGAACGCAAAGGTTTAACCGTAACGTCGGGCATAAGCGCTACTGCGGGAGAGCGGAAAGTTGCCATTGCAACAAGGGTTAAAAGCAAGGTTGCAATAAATCCTATAAGCGGTAACGGATTTTTAAGGGTTAGAGCCAATGTTGTTTCTCTGATAAATAATTCTTGGTCGGCAAGAATGGAATATTCGGCGCTGTTTTGAATTTGGGGAATACCTTCGGCAATGACACGTGATAACTGAAAATTATCAATAAAGGTGAGTGCAATAAACGAAATTACCGCAACTATTGTACCAACAAAAATAAATGGTGTGCGTTTGCCAAAGCGGGTGTGTGTTCTATCCGAAATTGAGCCGAAAATTGGTAATAAGAATACCGCTAAAACGTTGTCGATAGACATAATCGCACCCGAAGCCGACTGCGGAAGACCAAAGTGGTTGGTGAGAATTAGCGGAATAATAGAGTCATATGCTTGCCAAAAAGCACTGATGAGAAAGAATGCCATACCAACAAGTATGACCCTTTTATAATTAAGTTTCATAAAAGTTCTCCTTTTAATTTATTATGTTCAATATATCACTAAAATTTTAAAAAGGCAATATTATTCTATGTAATAAACTTTTGCGTTCTTTTCACCAAAAATGTTTTCAATGGTTTCGTTTGCTTTGTTATCAAAAGGTAAAATAGGCGGTTCACCGTTTTCTTTACCGCCGTATTGACCAAGCGTCATACCTAAATTTTGAATATAGGTGTTACCGCACATTGTTGGGCAAAATTCTTGTCTTTCTGCCACCAAATGAACCATACGGTAAGCACAGCGGTCGAATATATTATCTTCTATTCTAAAGTTTTTGGCGGTGTTAACGTAACTCCAGCCCTTAATAAGCGCAGGGGTTTCTTTATTGTGGCGTTGCTGTCCCCAACCGTAGCCCGAAAGCCGAATAAAGTTTTGGCTCATTAATACATTTTCCATTTGACTTTCATTTTCGCCGTTTATTTGGTCAAGGAAGTATTCTATGCCGTAAACACATTTTTCTACCAAGTTATTTGAATATTCAATATTTTTCAAAAGTTTTTTATCGCTTGTGGTAACTTGGTGGGTAATACCTGCGTCGTAAACTTGGTAAATATAGTTGTTGCAAACGGTATAACCGTTGCAAGCGCCGTAAATTTCAATAGCATTTCCAAAACGGGTAACACTGCCTCTTTTACCTTCGGGGTAGTTGGGGTCGGTGCCGTAGTAGTGTTGAATACAACCGCCAATCCAACCCATTTCACAGTTGGTAACGGTGAGATTTTCGCAAGGTCCGCCTGCTGCTACGGCGTGCATACCTGCATATTTAATGCAAAGGTTGTCAATGGTTACGTTTTTGGTTTGACGGGCTGTAATTAAATAAACCCTTGTAAGTGCTTCAATAGAAGTGAAAATTTTTGCAGGGTTGCCCTTGTCACAGCGAAGATAAAGGTCGCCGAAACTTTGGTCATCAATCAAAGGTATTGGAAAGTTTTCATTTTTTGAAGGGGTTATTGTGTGCCTGTCGTCGTAGTGCCAAAACAGGTCAAGGTCACAGGTCATTTGCTCATATATATCAAAGATTTCATCCGGCGTTTCACGACAAACAAAGGTTGAATTTTTGTAACTGGGGATAAGTTTTCGGCTGTGATATTCACCGTCGTTAAAAACTATTGTACCCACATCGAGAATTTTTTCTTTTAGTTTCCAAATGTGGTATTCTTCATCATACAATTCCCAAAGCAAAGGGTTTGTGAGCGGTTTATCGTGGGCGTAAAATTTTGGCTTTTCACCTTGCCCGTAAGCCGAGTATGTAACACCGTTTTGCGCTGTAAATTTTCCACGAAAAAGGTTGCCACGTTCAAAGAAAACACCGTCACCTTCGTTTAAATTGGCGGTGGTGACTTTATTTAATGTTTTCCAAGCGGTTTTTGGTGTCAAACCGTCGTTATTATCATCACCGTTGTTACTAACGTAGTATGCAGTGCCTTTTATTTTAATGTAAGTTTTGGTATTAAGTATTTGTTCTTTTCTTTCTTCAAAAAGGGAGTTGAAGTTGTTTAAAACTTCGGCGGTGGCTTTTTGCATTTTAATTACCTCCTATTTTTGTTTATTGTATCACAAACAAAAAATCACTGCAATAAAATGCAGTGATTTTTTCTAAAATTTTGGTCGGCAGTAAAACGGCATATAAATTTTGATATGGGTGTGGTTGAAATTTAATATATTTTTTAATTTGCCGATAAAAATTTTTGCAACTGTGTAATTTATAGGGTATAATAATTAAAGAAGAGGTGATTATGTGTCGGTTTTTGAAAAAATTTATGAAGTAGTAAAACAAATACCAAAAGGTAAAGTTGCAACCTACGGTTTTGTGGCTTTAATGGCGGGTAATCCACGCTGGGCAAGAGTTGTGGGTTACGCACTCCATAATAATCCCGCACCTATGGTAATTCCTTGTCACAGGGTTGTAAACCGTGAAGGCAAAGTGGCGGAAAGTTTTGTTTTTGGCGGTGGCAACGCTCAAAGAGATTTGCTTGAAAAAGAGGGTATTGTCTTTTTGGAAGACGGCACAATTGACCTTTTGAAGTATGGCTGGAACGGAGAAAAATAATGCTTGAAAAGAATTATTTGCGTGGTATTGAACTATGCGAAATGCCACCCCAAGATTTATATATAAGCGAATTGCCCGTGGTAAAACATCTATTTAAGATGGGTAAACTTGAATTTAATAAGCCGGTTACATTTTTAGTTGGTGAAAACGGTACGGGTAAATCCACTTTGCTCGAAGCAATAGCCGTTGCGGTTGGATTTAATGCCGAGGGCGGCGGAAGAAACTTTACATTTTCTACAAATGAGTCACATTCACCGCTTTGGAAATATCTTGACACTATTAAATCACTATCTGCAAAGGACGGCTTCTTTTTAAGGGCCGAGTCGCTTTATAATTTAGCAAGTAATATTGACGAAATGGACAAGCAACCTTCGTTTGACCCAATGGTTATTGAAAGTTACGGCGGTGTGTCATTACATAAACAGTCCCATGGTGAAAGTTTTATGTCTCTTATTGAAAACCGTCTTTTTGGAAATGGGTTTTATATTTTTGACGAACCTGAAGCCGCATTATCACCTATGAGATTATTAACTCTCATAGCCGAAATTGACCGATTAGTGAAAAACAATTCGCAAATTATAATTGCAACCCATTCACCAATTTTAATGGCATATCCAAACGCACAAATAATTGAACTTTCAAAAGAGGGAATAAAGACAGTCGATTACCGTGATACCGAACATTATAAGGTTACAAAGCAGTTTTTGGATAATCCTGAAAGAATGATTAAATACTTGATTGAAAGCGAATGCTAATATTAAAGGAGAATATTTATGAAAATAGCTTTTTTTGATGCAAAACCGTATGATAGGGATTCTTTTGACAGTGTGGCAAAACAATACGGTGTAGAGTTTAAGTATTTTGAAACCAAACTTTATGAAGATACAGTCGATTTAGCACAAGGTTATGACGGGGTTTGCGTGTTTGTAAATGATACCGTAAACGCTTACGTTATTGACCGACTTTATGAAATGGGTGTTAAAATTGTAGCGCTTCGTTGCGCGGGTTTCAATAACGTTGATATGAAATATGCTTACGGTAAAGTGCACGTGCTTCGTGTACCCGCATATTCGCCTTATGCGGTTGCAGAACACGCAATGGCTTTGCTACTCACTTCAATTCGCCGTATTCATAAAGCATATATCCGTTCGAGAGATTTTAATTTTAGTCTTTCGGGACTTACGGGTTTTGATTTGCACGGTAAAACGGTTGGTGTTATTGGTACCGGTAAAATTGGTAAGGTTTTTGCAAGTATTTGTAACGGTTTTGGAATGAAGGTTTTGGCTTATGACAAATTCCCCGATAAAGCCCTTGCAGAAGGCGGAAATGTGGAATATGTTGAACTTTCAGAACTTTTTGAAAAAAGCGATATTATTTCACTTCATTGTCCTTTGAGTGATGAAACCTATCATATTATTGATGATAAGGTGATTGAAAGTTGCAAAAAGGGTGTGGTTTTAATTAACACTTCACGTGGTGCGTTGGTCGATGCCGAGGCATTGCTTGAAGGTATTAAAAGCCGCAAAGTAGGTGCTGCTTGTCTTGACGTTTATGAAGAAGAATCTGATTTGTTTTTTGAGGATAATTCGGGACATATTTTAGATGATGACGTTTTAGCACGTCTGATTTCTATGCCGAACGTTATTGTTACTTCTCACCAAGCATTTTTAACTCGTGAAGCGTTGCAAAATATTGCCGAAACAACGGTTCAAAACATTGCAGAAATGCTGATGAAAAACAAGTGCCCTAATGAACTTTGTTACCGTTTTGGCGAAACTAAAGATTGTAAAGACGGAAAATGCTTTGATTAATTTTAAAAATATGGTATAATTAATATGATACCAAAAGAAAGGAAGTAAGTTTATGTCAGTATTAAGTGTTACAAAAGAAAATTTTGAAAGTGTGAAGGCAAGCGAAAAGCCGGTTCTTTTAGACTTTTTTGCCGATTGGTGCGGTCCTTGCCGTATGGTGTCACCTATTGTTGATGAAATAGCCGAAGAACATCCGGAATATTTGGTTGGTAAAATCAACGTTGATTTAGAGCCCGAATTGGCAAGTGCCTTTTCGGTTATGAGTATTCCCACACTTGTTGTTATGAAAAACGGTGAAATTGTAAACCGTCTAACAGGCGCTCGTCCAAAACCGCAAATTCTTCAAATGCTTGAGGGTTAATAGGTGCAATATTTTATATCTTTTTTAGAGGGAATAATCACCTTTGTATCGCCCTGTCTTTTGCCAATGCTTCCAATATATGCGTCTTATTTTGCGGGTGGAAGCGAATCGAACGCAAAAAGAGTTGTAAAAAACGCTGTTGGTTTTATACTTGGGTTTACAGCGGTTTTTGTGGCTTTAGGTGCTTTAGCGGGAACGTTTGGCAAAGCGCTTATCCAATATAAAACGTTTGTTAATATTGCAACTGGTCTTGTTGTGGTGTTTTTTGGGCTTAACTTTTTAGGTGTTTTAAAACTCAATATTTTCAAGGCAAATAACAGTGCGAAAGTGCAAAATTTGGGCTTTTTTTCGTCACTGTTGTTTGGTGTGGTTTTTTCAATCGGCTGGACACCGTGTGTTGGTGCGTTTTTGGGCTCGGCTTTGATGCTTGCCGCCAACCGAGCAAGCGTGACCGAGGGTGTTTTAATGCTGTTGCTTTATTCTTTAGGGCTTGGAATACCGTTTTTTATAAGTGCGTTGCTTATTGATAAATTAAAAACCGCATTTTCGTTTATAAAAAAGCATTACGGCATTATAAATACTGTGAGCGGTGTTTTGTTATTGGTGGTTGGCGTACTTATGGCAACAGGACTTTTTGGAAAATTTTTAAGTTTGCTTTCGTAGGAGTGTAAAATGAAAAATATTTGGAAATGGTTAATAATTGCGGTAGTTTTAATAGGTGTGATTGTGGGAGCAACGCTTTTATATAACACTTTGAGTAAGGACTATAAAAACCAAAATTTTACAACAGGTTCGCAAAGTGAAAGCAAAAATGATAAAAATCCGGAAGAAATGTTGGCGCCCGATTTTACCGTTACTGATTATAACGGTAAAAAGGTGAAACTTTCAGATTATAGGGGTAAACCGGTTGTTGTAAATTTTTGGGCAACTTGGTGCGGATATTGTAAACAAGAAATGCCTGATTTTAATACCGCATATAAGAAATACCCAAACGTTCAGTTTTTAATGGTAAACGCTACCGACGGGGTACAAGAAACGGTTGATAAAGCAAAGACGTTTATAAGGAAAGGAAATTTTGAGTTCCCTGTGGTTTTTGATACCGAAGGACAAGCGGTAAACAATTATTACGTAACAGGTTTTCCCGCAACCTATTTTATTGACAAAAAGGGAAATCTTGTGACTTATGCTAACGGTATGCTCGATTTAGAAACCCTTGAAAAAGGAATAAATATGATAAATGAGAAATAAAAAACTGCCCGATTTTTTCGGGCAGTTTTGTTATATTTTTATTAATGAGAATATAGTTTAACTTGAGTTTTCGGGCAAGTTTTATTTTTTCATTTCCATATAAGGCAAAACCGAAAAACCGCTTTTTTCATAAAGTTTTACGGCACGTTCGTTTTCTTCTTCAACTTCTAAGCGGAAAATGCAGTTTGTGTATTTTTGGGTTATAAAATCCAACACTTTTTTACCAAGACCTAAACCTCTAAACTTTTCTTTAATGTATAAATCTTCAAGCCAAATACACTGTTTTCCAAATTCGGTTGAAAAACTTTTTGCAATCATTGCATAACCCTGTATTTCAGCCGAATTTTCAATAATAAATCCCTCTAAATAAGGGTTTTCGTTTACACAGTTTTGAAAATCGGATTCATAAATTTCATCTGAACCGTTGGTAAAAACGGCGGGGGAATTGTAGAAAGTTTTCATCATATTAAGAACGTCTTGTTTATCAGTTTCGGTCATGGGTCTAATAATGTTAGTCATAGTTTTCTCCGTGGGTTTATTTTGTTTGTTATATTATAACATAAGCCATATTTTTAATCAATGATAGATTTGGCATACGTAAATTCGATATAACTACACTTCGCTTCGTTGTGATATGATACAAATTCAATGCCCGTTGAATTTTTGACCTATGCGTTCGAACTTCTACATATTAAATCACGGCGAAGCCGTGTATATCATCAATTCCGCAAGGAATTGTATATCATCAAAGCAACGCTTTGTATATCATCATTGCGAAAGAGTTTTTGATACACGCTTCGTGTGATGATATACAGTCCTGACGGACTGACGAGATACAACGATAGCAACGCTATCGTTAATGATATGCCATTGCTTTCGCAATGGATAAAAAAATCCAAGTCCGAAGACTTGGATTTTTTGGCCCGCCTAAGAGGATTTGAACCTCCATTCTTCAGAATCGGAATCTGCTGCGTTATCCAGTTGCGCCATAGGCGGAAATATGCTTTTTTATATTGTTATTGTAGGGGCGTGCATTGCACGTCCGTTTGAAATCATAGAAATCTAACGGGCGACCAATGGTCGCCCCTTAGAAATATCAATATTGGTTTATTTTTCATAACCCTTTGGGTTATTCTTTTGCCAGTTCCAAGTATCACGGCACATTTCGTCAATGCCAAATTTTGCTTCCCAACCAAGTACATTCTTTGCTTTGTCAGCGTTGGCATAAACTTCGTCGGGGTCACCGGGACGGCGTGGGTCAATTACGTATGGCACGTCAATACCGTTTGCTTTGACAAAAGCATCACGAAGTTGTAAAACGCTGGTTCCGTTACCGGTACCAAGGTTGAACGCTTCGCAACCTTTGTTTTCAAGTGCCCAATCAACCGCTTTAACATGGCCGTTTGCAAGGTCAACAACGTGAATATAGTCACGCACACCTGTACCGTCAACTGTATTATAATCATTACCAAAAACGTGAAGTTTTTCAAGTTTTCCAACTGCTACTTGAGAAATATAAGGCATAAGGTTATTAGGAATACCTTTGGGGTCTTCGCCAATGGTACCGCTTTCGTGAGCGCCAATGGGGTTGAAGTAACGAAGAAGCGCTATGCACCATTCTTTATCTGCAACATATAGGTCACGTAAAATTTCTTCAATGAAATATTTTGTTCTTCCGTAAGGGTTGATAGCGCCCAAAGGCATACCTTCTACCAAAGGCATTTCGGTTGCAACACCGTAAACTGTAGCCGAAGAAGAGAAAACAATCTTTTTAACGTCAAACTCGTTCATAACTTCAAGCAAAACAAGTGTGCTTATAAGGTTGTTATCGTAATACATAATGGGTTCTCTTACCGATTCGCCAACTGCTTTAAGACCTGCAAAGTGGATAACCGCTTCAATTTGGTTTTCTTTAAATATTTTACGTAAAGCATCTTTGTTTCTTACGTCTTCTTGGTAAAATTTAATTGCTTTTCCTGTGATTTTTTCTACTCTTTTTAAAGATTCGCTGTTACTGTTGTCAAGGTTATCAACAACAATAATGTCATAACCTGCTTTTTGCATTTCAACGCAGGTATGGCTTCCTATGTAACCTGCACCGCCGGTAACTAAAATTGACATAAAATCGCTCCTTTGTTAATATTTTAACTATATTTTATTTTATAATATATAGTATTGTTTGTCAAGATATAAGCGAAATTGGAAAAATTATTTCATAAAAAAGAATTATAATTCGCTTGACAATTATTTTTTAAAAAGTTATAATGAAATTGCATAATTTTGAGGGGATAAATTGAATAATTTTAGACATTTTTCTCAAAATTATCCAAGTTTTCCAAAAAATAATAAAAAATTTGAAAAGAGGTTTTAAAATGGCAAAAAAACAACCGCAACTCGATGCCAACGGTTACCGCAAGTTTAGCATTCGTGACAGCGTGGCGTATGCGGCAGGTGACTTGGGATGTAATATGAGTTTTGCACTTAAGAGCACCATGGCAATTTTCTGGACACAATTTATGAAAATGGACTTATGGTATGCATTATTGCTCATAATTGTTCAGGTATGGGACGCTATCAACGACCCGCTTATCGGTTCTATTATTGATGCTGACAGACATCAGTACAAACGCAATAAATTCTTGGCATACATATGGGCCGGTTCTATTGGTCTTATAATTGGCGGCGCTTGTTGTTTTTTACCGTTCCCCAATGCTCCCACATGGGCTAAATTTATAATCTTTATTGCAGGTTACGTTGTTTGGGACGCTTTTTACACAGTAGCAAACGTTCCTTACGGCTCACTTCTTTCTCTTATTTCTAACGACGTTAAAGACCGTGCTTCACTTTCGGCTTGGCGTTCTGTTGGTTCTATTTTTGGCAATATGGTTCCAATGGTTATTCTTCCTTTCATTATTTATGATAAAAACAATAACCTTATCGGCAACCGTGTATTTATTGCCGCTCTTATAATGGGTGCGCTTGGATTCTTGTGTTTCCAATTTATGATTAAAAACACTACAATTCGTGTACAAACCAATGCCACAATTGGTGAAGAAGCTCCAAAATTCAACATATTTAAAGCATTTGGTAACTTTGTAAAGAACCGCCCTGCAGTTGGCGCTACAATTGCTGCTATGGGTATGTTTATTGGTATGCAAGGCGCTGCTACAGCAGTTACGGTTGTATTCCAGTCATATTTTAAAAACGTTCAAATTTCAGGTATTATTCAACTTTTTGCAATGATACCAATTGTTGTATTCACTCCTTTGGCTCGTAAAGCGGTTGCTCGTTTTGGTAAAAAAGAACTTGCAACATTCGGTTCTATTTGTTCAATGGCTGCAGGTCTTGGTTTGTTTATTGTAATGCCTAATAACACAGGGCTTGACCTTATTTTATACATTATATTCCAATTAGTATTCTCATTGGGACTTGGTATCTATTCAACAGTATCATGGGCTATGATGGGCGACGCTATCGATTATAACGAATGGAAAACAGGCAGCCGTGAAGAAGGCACAGTTTATTCACTACATTCATTCTTCCGTAAATTAGCACAAGGCATTGGTCCTTCGCTTGTGCTTGTTGTTATGGTTGCATTTGGTTATGTTGGCGCTGACGAAGGTAACCAAGCATGGCAAGTAGCAGTTAATATGCGTTACTTGGTAGCCGCTACTTATATGTTCTCGGCAATACTTCAATTCGTAGGTCTTGGTCTTGTTTATAACTTGGATAAAAAGACCTTGGCAAAAATGAATAAAGAACTTGGCCGTGAAACCGAAGAAGAGTAATTAAAATTTATGATGCCCGACTGTCAAACGCAGTCGGACATCATTTTATCTAAAATTAAAAGTTAATTCATATATTATAACGGTATTTGGTTTAAAATAGTTATAGTATATTTTTTGGAGGCAATATAATGAGAAACGTTATAAATTTTAATGCTAAATGGTCATTTACAAAAATGGCAGATGCAGTACCCAGCGAAATTAATCCAAAATGGGATTTTGTTAATATTCCGCACTGTTGGAACGCTATTGACGGACAAGATGGCGGAAATGATTACTACCGTGGAACTGCATACTACGCAAAAAGTTTTTTAAAAGCCGATTTACCGCAAAACGATTTATATTATCTTGAAATTGAGGGTGCGAACTCTTCGGCTGACGTTTATTTAAACGGTAAAAAACTTGCTCACCACGATGGCGGTTATTCTACTTGGCGTGTTAATTTAACCGAAGACTTAAAGGAAAGCAACCTTTTGGTTATTGCGGTTGATAACTCGGCTAATGAAACCGTTTATCCACAAATGGCAGACTTTACTTTCTACGGCGGTCTTTACAGAGATGTTAACATCATTGGTGTTAACAAATCTCACTTTGACCTTGATTATTACGGAACACCCGGTCTTGCAGTGACTCCCGAAATTTGCGGTAAAGATGCTAAAGTTAAAATTGAGGCATTTGTTACTAACGGTCAATTAGGCCAAACACTTCGTTATACAATTTTCGCTTCTTGTGGTTGTGAAGTTGCAAAAGCAGAAGTTAACGATACTCAAGTTACTCTTGATATTCCCGATGTTCATTTGTGGAACGGTATAAAAGACCCATATCTTTATACTGCAAAGGTTGAACTTATTGAAGACGGTGTTGTTTTAGATACAGTTTCTACCCGTTTTGGCTGCCGTACATTCGAAATTGATCCCGAACGAGGCTTTATTCTCAACGGTGAAGAATATGCTTTACGTGGTGTTTCCCGTCACCAAGACAGATGGGGACTTGGCAATGCGCTTTTGCCGGAACATCATAAGGAAGATATTGACCTTATTTGTGAAGTTGGTTGCACAACAATTCGCTTGGCTCACTATCAACATGCACAGTATTTCTATGATTTGTGTGATGAAAAAGGTCTTGTGATTTGGGCAGAAATCCCTTATATTTCAAAGCATATGCCAACAGGCCGTGAAAACACCATTTCACAAATGAAAGAACTTATTACTCAAAACTACAACCACCCTTCAATTGTTGTTTGGGGACTTTCTAACGAAATTTCTATTGGCGGCAGTGATGACGATTTATTAGAAAATCATAGAATTCTTAATGACTTATGTCACGAGATGGATAAGACACGTCTCACAACTATTGCGGCGGTTTCTATGTGTAAAATGGACGATCCGTACTTGCAAATTCCCGACGTTGTAAGTTATAACCATTACTTTGGTTGGTACGGCGGTGATACTGATATGAACGGTCCGTGGTTTGATAAATTCCACGAAATGCACCCCAATATTCCAATTGGTTGTTCTGAATACGGTTGTGAAGCGCTTAATTGGCACACTTCCGAGCCAAAGCAAGGCGACTATACCGAAGAATATCAAGCATATTATCACGAAGAACTTATAAAACAACTTTATACCCGCAAATATATGTGGGCAACTCACGTTTGGAATATGTTTGACTTTGGCGCTGATGCCCGTAACGAAGGCGGTGAAGACGGACAAAACCATAAAGGTCTTGTAACATTTGACCGTAAGTATAAGAAAGATTCATTCTATGCTTATAAAGCATGGCTTTCAGACGAACCGTTTGTTCATCTTTGCGGTAAGCGTTATATCGACCGTGTTGAAGACGTAACAAAGGTAACGGTATATTCAAATCTTCCCGAAGTTGAACTTTTTGCTAACGGTGAATCTTTGGGCAAAATAACGGCAGAAGACCATTTCTTCTATTTTGACGTTAAAAACGTTGGCGAAACTGAACTTGTGGCTGTTGCAGGCGATTGTAAAGATAAGAGCATTATTCGCAAGGTAGAAGAATTTAATGAAGAATACCGTCTTAAAGAAAAGGGTGCAATTCTCAACTGGTTTGACGTTGAAGAACCCGAAGGTTACTTCTCACTTAATGATAAGATGGGCGATATAATGGCTACCGTTCGAGGAAAACTTCTTTTCGCTGGTCTTATGACAAAACTTCTTGGCGGTAAGAAGGAAGATGGCGAAAAAGGAAAGGTTATGGGCTTTGACGTTACTGCTGATATGATGAGTATGATGAACGGATTTACTGTTCTTCGTCTTGTAACACTTATGGGCAGTATGGCTGAAGGTAAGATTACCAAAGAAATGCTTCTTGACCTTAATGCTCAACTTAATAAGATTAAAAAGCCCAAGAAATAAGGTGAATACTATGCAAATGACATTTCGTTGGTACGGTGAGGGAAATGATAAAATTTCCCTTTCCGATATAAAACAAATTCCGGGTGTTACAGGAATTGTTTGGGCACTTCACGATAAAATGCCGGGTGAAATTTGGCAACCGCAAGAAATTGCCGAAGTTAAACGCCAACTCGATGAATATGGCTTTAATATGGATGTTGTTGAATCGGTAAACGTTCACGATGATATTAAAATAGGCCTACCTTCGAGAGACGTATATATCGAAAACTACAAGCAAACTATTCGCAATTTGGCACAGTTTGGTGTTAAGGTTATATGTTATAATTTTATGCCTATTTTCGACTGGACACGCTCTGATCTTTTTCACCCTGTAGGTGACGGCTCTACTGCGCTTTTCTATGAAAAGGGTATGATACAAGACGATTATAATGCTATGGCTAATTATATTCTCGAATTTACCGAAAAGTATAATATGTCATTTCCCGGTTGGGAGCCCGAAAGAATGGCTAAACTTGATGAGTTATTCAAGGCATATGAGGGTGTGGACCATGAAAAACTTTGGGCAAACTTAAAGTATTTTCTTGAAGCACTTATGCCCGTTTGTGAAGAAACAGGTATTAAAATGGCAATTCATATGGACGATCCGCCATGGGATATTTTTGGACTTCCGCGTCTTTTGGTTGACGAGGCGAGTATTGACCGTTTTCTTAAAATGGTTGACCACCCTTGCAACTGTTTAACTCTTTGCTCGGGCAGTTTAAACGCCAACCCCGAAAACAACGTGGCAGATATTGTTCGCAAACACTGCGACAGAATTGCTTTTGCCCATATTCGTAATGTAAAACATTTCCCGAACGGTGATTTTTCTGAAGCCAGTCACCGTGACTGTGACGGCGACACCCGTATATTAGATGTTTTAAAAGCATATCACGACTGTGGTTTTAAGGGTTATATCCGCCCTGA
>SVOX01000022.1 GCA_015066165.1 Oscillospiraceae bacterium
AGGTATTAATTATGTTGCTGAAAACAGAGTGCAGGAACTTGTGGCAAAACACGAAAGTTTAGCGCCTGTTCACGAGCATTTTATAGGTCATTTGCAAACCAATAAGGTTAAAGACGTTATTGATAAGGTTGAACTTATACAGTCGGTTGATTCTTATAAACTTGCAAATGAAATATCTAAACAAGCCGTAAAGTGCGGCAAAGTTATGGATATATTACTTGAAATAAACATTGGCGAAGAAGAAAGTAAGTGGGGTTTTTCTTATTTAGAAGCCGAACAAGCAGTAAGAAATATTGCAAAATTAGAAGGTGTGAGAATTTGCGGTCTGATGACTATACCGCCAATTTGCGACACCCAAGACGAAATTAGACAATATTTTCGTAAAATGTATAAACTGTTTGTTGACATTAAGCATAAAAACATAGATAATAGTTATATGAACATACTCTCAATGGGAATGTCGGGAGATTTTCCAATTGCTATTGAAGAAGGTGCTAATCTTGTCAGGGTTGGTACTGCATTGTTCGGAAAACGCAATTATCTTTAAAATAAAAAATAAGTGAGGATTTTAAAATGGGAATTTTTGAAAAGATTAAAAACATTATGGATATACCTGAAGAGGACGAATTCGAAGAAGAATTCGAAGAGGTTGAAGAACCTGCTCCAAAACAACGTAAACCGGTTGCTGAACCAAAGCGTGAATCGGCTCCACGTGTTTTAGGCGGTAAATCCAAAACTGTTAATTTTAATCAAATGCAGGTTATTCTTGTTAAACCTGAACGTTTTGATGACGTTAGCGCTATTGCCGACCATCTTAACGATAAAAAAACAGTTGTATTAAATCTTGAATCTTGCGAACGTGACGTTTCAAGAAGAATTATAGACTTTTTAAGCGGTGTTGCTTACGCTAATCACGGTAACATTCGTAAAGTGGCGGTTTCTACCTTTATTATTGTTCCTTGCGACGTAGGCGTTTCGGGCGAACTTATGCTTGAAGAGTTTGACGACGGCCGTATGTACTTTTAATGGAAAGTGAACTTTTATTAGCCAGAGTTAGTGATACTTTAAATTCCTGCCGTTTAAATAACAAACCAAAGTTTTTTGGCTTTTTATCTTTAGAAGAATCTGTTTTGGTTGATAACTTTTTAAAAAATCGCTGTGATAATTATTGTTTTTTTGGCGGTACGCAAGATGCTCAAAGGGTGTATTTGTGTTGTTATCCCGAATGGACGGACAAGCCGGTTTTTCCAATAGATGCTTTAACTTTTAACTTTCGTAAAATTGACGAACTTTCGCACCGTGATTTTTTGGGTGCATTGATGTCTTTAGGTTTAAAGCGAGAAACTGTTGGCGATATTTTAATAGAAAAGGGAAGAGCAGTAGTTTTCTTTTCGGCTGATGTTACGGAATATGTATTAAAAAACATTTCAAAAGTTGGCAGAATAGGCGTTACTGTAACTAAAGGTTTCGATTTACCCTTACCCCAAACTGATAAAATGTTAGAAAAATGCGTTACGGTGGCTTCATTGCGACTTGACTGTGTTGTTTCGGCAGTTGCCAACATTTCAAGAAATTCAGCAAATGAATTTATTGAAAACGGTTTGGTTTCGGTTAATTCTGTTGTGTGTCAAAAACCAACAAAATTAATTAGTGAAAACGATGTATTGTCTGTTAGGCATAAAGGTAAATTTAAAATTTTGTCGTGTAACGGTCATACAAAAAAGGATAGAATTGTATTACAGTTTAACTGTTTTTAAAAAATAAAGGAGGCATTATATGTTATCAGCACAAGATGTTAAAAATGTATCTTTTTCCAACGCTTTAAGAGGTTATAAAATAGAAGACGTTGAGGTTTTTCTTGACAAAGTAGAAGCAGATTACGTTCATTATGAACGCTTGGTTTCTGATTATCAAGCAAAGGTTCAAGAACTTGAAGCTCAAATTGAAAATTATAAAAATTCACAAAGCAGTATTCAAAACGTATTACTTAATGCTCAAAAACTTGCTGACCAAATTGTAAACGAGGCAAAAGAAAAAAGCGAAGAGATAATCACTAATGCCGAAAAGAATATTACAATTATTACCAATAAAGAAAAAGAGTTAAGCGATGCTTTTGAACTAAAGGCAAACGAACGCAAAGCCGCTTTGAAAATTGAACTTGAAGAAATGGTTGAAAAAGAAAATTTGAAGGCAAAAAGCGTTGTTGCCGCTGCCGAAGATTCGGTTAAAAGACAGCAAGTTTTATTTGATAAATTAAAACTTGAAATTGCGGCTTTTAAATCTTCGATAACTGCAAAATATAAAGAACATTTAAGTATTTTACAAGAAATTCCTGAAACTGTTGATTTATCTCCGCAAGAGATGGCGCAAATTATTACTGCAAAAATTAATGAATTACCTAATCCGGAAGATTTTATTGCAGTAAATGAACAACCTGTTGAAGAACAAGTTCAACCCAATGAACCTGTTACCGATATTTCTTCGGGTTTTTCTGTTGAAGATTTAGTTGAAGAATAATTTTGGAGTGAATTGTTTGATTAGTTATATTTTGGCTATTATTTGTGGTGTTGTTTTTCTTGCAGCTGACCAAATTTCAAAGTTTTATATTATTTCAAACTTTGAATTAGGTGAAAGCACCCAGTTTTTAAAAGGTTTTATTGATATTATTTATATCAACAATAAAGGCGGTGCTTGGGGCATTCTTGAAGGTCAAACATGGACTTTGTTGTCTATTACTGCAATACTTTTAATTGTTTGCTTTACTTTGATTTTAAAACTCGGCAAAAAGAATAAAATTATGTTTTGGGCTATAACACTTATTTTGTTTGGCGGGGTAGGCAATATGATTGACCGTATTTTCCGTGACGGTAACGTTGTAGATTTCTTGCATTTTGAGTTTTTCCCAACCTTCCCAATTTTTAATATAGCCGACTGTGCGGTTGTAATTGGTGCCTGTCTTTTAGTTTTTTATTTCATTTACGACAGTTACCGTGATTCAAAACTCAAAAAGAAAAAGTTAGAACAACCAGAAGATAACAATGAATAAATTTAGTGAAACATATCTCGAAAATGAGCGTTCAAGAATCGATGTTTTTGTATCACAAATTTGCGACGTAACACGTTCACGCGCAACAAAACTTATAACTGAAGGGTTTGTTTTAATTAACCAAAAAAACGCCGTTAAAAGCGATAAATTGCAATATGGCGATGTGGTAGATATAACAATACCTGACCCTGTAGAACTTGACGTAATACCCCAAAACCTTGATTTAAAAATCATTTATGAAGATGATGATTTACTGGTTGTAAACAAACCAAAAGGTATGGTAGTTCATCCCGCAGCGGGTAACTTTGAAGGTACGCTGGTTAACGGTCTTTTATACCATTGTAAAGATAATCTTTCGGGTATTAACGGTGTAATGCGACCTGGAATTGTTCACCGCATTGATAAAAATACAAGCGGTTTGTTGATGGTTGCTAAAAATGATAATTCCCATAATTTTTTAGCAAAACAAATTAGTGAGCACACTTTTACACGTGAGTATGAAGCGGTTGTTTACGGTAACGTTAAGCAAGATAACGGCACTGTTAACGCACCAATAGGAAGACATCCTATAAAACGTAAACAAATGGCTGTTACAAATACCGCATCAAGAAATGCTGTGACACATTTTGAAGTTATTGAACGTTTTGGTAATTTTACTCATTTGAAATTACGGCTCGAAACAGGAAGAACCCATCAAATTAGGGTACATATGGCTTATATTGGCCATCCCGTAGCGGGTGATGACGTTTACGGACCCAAAAAAGTTATTACCGAACTATCGGGGCAGTGTTTACATGCAAAAAAAATTGGGTTTATTCACCCAACAAAACACGAATATTTAGAGTTTGATTCCAATTTGCCCGAGTATTTTGAAAAATTTTTAAGGAAGTTAAAGAATGGGAATTTTTGACGGATGCTTAATTGCCAGTGACGTTGACGATACTTTGGTCTCAAACGGTGTTATAACAAAAAATAATATTGAAAAAATCGAGTTTTTTATGCGTGAAGGCGGTAAGTTTTCGGTTGCAACGGGTAGAAGTGCAAATGCAATAAGTACTGTTACTTCTGCATTAAAAAGATTTTCACCCTCGGTTGTGGCAAACGGTTGCATAATTTACGATTACCAAAACGATAAAGTTTTATATCAAGAAATTATTCCTTGTAATGACCATAAACTTTTAAAAGCGGTTATAGATGCTAAATTAAACGTTGGATGTGAAATTCATTCGGGTATTAATTCTTATACATTACTTAAAAACAATGAAACCGATTTTCACCAAGAATATGAGGGATTTGAGTCGCCTTTGTGTGACTTTTCTCAAGTAGATAAACTTGTTTGGAATAAAGTTATATTTTTAACCGAGCAAATAAGCGAATATGAAAAGATTAAAGATTTGGCTATTAAACTTAATATTAGTTCCAATTTAATTGCTACGGGGCTTTATGCCAATAACATTAAACACGATTTTTTAGAAGTTGTACCCAAAAACGTTTCAAAAGCCACCGCTGTAAATAAACTTTGTGAAATTTTAAATATTAAAAAAGGTTGTTCTTACGCTATAGGAGATTATTATAACGATGTTCCTATGCTTAAGAATGCCGATATTTCGGCGGCAACTGCCGGCGCACCTCAAGACGTAAAAGCGGTTGCAGATTATATTACTGTGCCTTGTGAAGAAGGTGCAGTTGCTGATTTTATTGATTATTTAACAAAAATAAATAAAAAATAATTTGGAAGGATGGAGAAAATGGAAGCTTCAAAAATTCTTGAACTTCAAAAAACGGCTTGTAAAGTACGTATGGGCATTATCGAAGGTGTTCATGCGGCTAAAGCAGGTCATCCGGGGGGCTCACTTTCAAGTGCAGATATTTTAACGTATTTGTATTTTGAAAAAATGAATATTGATCCCCAAAACCCAAAAAAGAGCGATAGAGACCGTTTTGTTTTATCAAAAGGTCATGCGGCGCCTCTTTTATACTCGGTTTTAGCAAACAGAGGTTTTTTTGAGGTTGAAAAACTTACAACTCTTCGTCAAATAGGCAGTATTTTGCAAGGTCATCCTGATA
Source organism: Oscillospiraceae bacterium (assembly GCA_015066165.1). Taxonomy (GTDB): domain Bacteria; phylum Bacillota; class Clostridia; order Oscillospirales; family Acutalibacteraceae; genus UBA737. Next base: position 5,114 of record SVOX01000022.1, read on the forward strand.
TGAAGTATATCCCAGGCGTTGATATGTCTTCGGGTTCATTGGGTCAAGGTATTTCTTGTGCGGTTGGTATGGCACTTTCTGCTAAACATTTTGGCGAAAAATACCGTGTATATTCAATTTTAGGTGACGGCGAAATTGAAGAAGGTCAGGTTTGGGAAGCGGCTATGTTTGCCGCAAATAAAGGGCTTTCAAACCTTACAATATTTGTTGATTATAATAATCTTCAAATTGACGGTTCTATTGAAGAAGTTAACTCTCCATATCCAATTGATAAAAAGTTTGAAGCATTTAATTGGCACGTTATTACAATTGACGGTCACGATTTCAACCAAATCGAAAAAGCCGTTTTAGATGCTGAAAAACAAGATAAACCTGTTTGTATTATTGCTAAAACAACAAAAGGTAAAGGCGTATCTTTTATGGAAAATTCATGTGCTTGGCACGGAAAAGCGCCTAATGATGAACAATATGAAATTGCTATGAGCGATCTTAAAAACGCTCTTGCTGAATTAGAGTAAAGGGGTGCTTAAAATGTCAGAATTTAAAACAGTTGCTACACGTGCGGCTTACGGTCAAGCACTCGTTGATTTAGGTCATAAACGTGACGATTTTATTGTACTTGATGCTGACCTTGCCGAAGCGACTCAAACCGGTAAGTTTAAAAAAGAATTTCCCGAAAGATTTTACGACTGCGGTATTGCTGAACAAAATATGATGAGCATTGCGGCAGGTGTCGCTGCAACAGGTAAAAAAGTATTTTGCAGTTCTTTTGCTATGTTTGCAGCAGGTCGTGCTTTTGAACAGGTTAGAAACTCAATCGGTTATCCGCATCTTAACGTTGTTATAGGTGCTACACACGCAGGTATTTCGGTTGGTGAAGACGGCGCTACCCACCAATGTAACGAAGATATCGCCCTTATGCGTTCAATCCCGGGCATGACAATTATTAACCCTGCTGATGCTACCGAAGCCGCTTTGGCTGTTGAAGCAGCCCTTGACCACGACGGTCCTGTATATCTTCGCTTTGGCCGTCTTGCAGTACCGGTTGTATTTGGCGATGATTATAAATTCCAGATTGGAAAAGGCGTTGAATTAAAACAGGGTAATGACGTTACTATTGTTGCTACAGGTCTTATGGTAAATGAGGCACTTATTGCTCACGATTTACTTAAAGCCGAAGGTGTAAATGCACGTGTTATCAATATTGCTACCATTAAACCGCTTGATAAGGATATAATCATTAAAGCCGCAAAAGAAACTGGCGCTATTGTAACTGCCGAAGAACATTCGGTAATTGGCGGTTTGGGAAGTGCAGTTTCTGAACTTTTGTGTGAAGAATATCCTGTTCCTGTGCTTAAACTTGGCGTGAATGATGTTTTCGGTCATTCAGGTCCTGCTGTAAAACTTCTTGATGAATTTGGTTTAAGGGCTGAAAATATTAAAGAAAAGGCACTTAAGGCAATTGGTATGAAATAATTTTTGAGGTGGTTTTGTGTTAAAACTTTCCAATAAAACAAAAATTTATTTACTTTTGCTTGAAACAGGATTTGTGATTTTTACTTTAATTCTTGGAGTGTTTTTAGTTGATACGGGTGATACTAAAATTCTTGCAAAGAATTTATTGTATCAATTTGCGAGTTTGTTTTTAAACTCATTTATTTATATCAATATTTATACAATAAACAAAAACTTTAAAATATCTTCGATTTTAAAATTTGTTATAATAACATTAACGTTTTTTTCAAATCTTGTTTTATATCATATACCATTAAAATTATTTCTTAATCCTGAAATATTTAAAATTATTGATAGTGTTATTGATGTTTTAACAGTTCCTTTTATTTATTTTTATTATAAGGGCTTTTGCGTATTGTCAAAAGATGTTATAAATAATATCACTTTATTCAAAAAATGGAATTTCCTTTTAATAATTAAGGTTATTTTAACTGTTTTCAGTTATATTTTTACTGCTATATTTAACACAAATTTTATAAAAGATGCAATAATTCAAAATGGTGTTATTGCTATTATGGCTTTGTTGCTTTCGTTTGGTTCAATGATTTTTGTTTTAGTCATTGGAATTTTAGAAATTATATATATTATTAAAACAGCAAAAGCTTTATAAAATTATTTTGTATCCCACACTTTTTGTTGTGGGATACATTATTATAAAATATTTTTTAAAATTTCAAAAAAATACTTGATTTTTTAAATGTAATGTGATATTATACTATGGCGGTCAAAAATAACCGCATTTGCGCTGATAGCTCAGCTGGATAGAGCGTCTGGCTACGGACCAGAAGGTCGGGAGTTCGAATCTTCTTCAGCGCGCCATAAAGACCATACAGTTGTGTATGGTCTTTATTTATTTGGCGGTGAAAATACTGCTATAGACGGTGGGTTATAGGTGAAAAACACAAATAACAGTGCAAATATAAAGCCAATACTTAAAAATATTAACGCAGGTGTATCACCTTTAAATTTTTCAGATTCTATTAGTTTGTTTTTAACAATAAGCATTATTATAACTGCTATAAAAAATATTAGTATATTTATAAAGTCCACCATAAACCCTAAAAAACCTTTATATGTGTAAAAAAGCGTAATAATTGATACCATTCCAAATATTAAAGAAATTACAACGCTTGGCACATAGTTACGTATCTCTTTTTTAACAAAATGATACTCTATTAAAGAAAATAAAACAGTTGGAAAGAATAATATTTTTAAGTGTTCCCAAGTACTTTCGTTTACTGGAAAAAAGTAACCAACAATTTTGTTATTACCTGTCCACTCAAACAAAAAATGACTTATTGTTCCAAATAATCCAATAAATAAAAATGCAATAAGATTATATTTAAATTTCATTATTATCACCGAAATTATTATATGTTGGTCAATTTTGTTTTATTAATTTCATAACTCATAACACAAAATTACCAAAACTCCCCAAAAATGTTATATTGAAAAATGGCAAATATGTGTTAAAATTAAAATATAAACATTGGAGGTGCATTATGAATTACGATGTAATTGGTTTTGCAAGAGAAGAACTTGAAAAGTATCTTAAAATACTTAACGTAAATGCCCAAATCGAACTTGGTCTTTTTGAAAAGTTTGGCGAGTACATTGAAGTAGAAGACTCATCGAAAGATGATGCCTATATTATAAGTATAAAAGATAAAAATGGTTTTATCGCAGGTTCCAACCAAAGAAGTGTAATATTCGGTGTTTACCGCCTTTTAGAAGAATGGGGTATTACTTGGGTAAGACCGGGTCCTAACGGTACAAAATATCCTGAAAAATGTGAAGCAGTTGACGTTGAAATTCGTGAAGCGGCATCTAATCGAAACCGTATTATGTGTATTGAAGGTGCGGTTTCTTTTGAAAACGTTTTAGATATGATTGAATGGATGACAAAAGTTGGTTTTAACGGTTATTATATTCAGTTTACTAACGGTTACGTATTCTTTGACCGTTGGTATTCACATATGAAAAGTACTGTAAAACAACCTGAACCTATTTCTCAAGAACAAGCAACCGAATACGTTGAGATTATGACACGTGAAATTAAAAAGCGTGGTTTGTTGCTTCATAGAATGGGACACGGTTGGCACTGTCGCGCATTTGGTGTGCCGGATGCAGGTTGGTATCAGTATGATGATAAAGATATTCCAAAAGAATATGTTGAAATTTGTGCTATGGTTGATGGTGTTCGCAAATGTTGGAATAACCGTCCGCTTCAAACACAACTTTGCTATTCAAACCCATATGTTATTGAAAAAATGACTGATGAAGTGCTTAATTATGCGCTCGAACACCCCGAAACCGACGCTATATATTTCTGGTTAGGTGACGGCGGTCAGTTTTGTGAGTGTGAAGAATGTTCCAAACTTTCAAAAACTGATAACTATATTAATATGGTTGATGTCATTACACGTAAATTAAAAGAACATAATGTAAAAAGCCAAGTTATATTTAGCGGTGTAGCACGTGGTGTGCCGGAAAAGAAGTGGATAGAAAACACTGAAAATTGTATGCTTATGTTTGCGCCTATAAATCGTACTATGGCATATACTTTCCCCGAAAATTACGATTATGATACCACTATGCCGAAATACGACCTTAAAAAGAACGAGCGTCCAAAAACTTCGGCAGAGTATTTCTCGTTCCTTTACCATTGGAAAAAGGTCTATAAAGGTGAAGTTATTGACTTTGACTATCATCTTATGTGGGACTTTATGCTTGATGCGGGTGGCGAAGATATTGCACGTGTAGCCCATACCGATATTAAAAATTGCGATAACCTTGGTGTAAACGGATATATTAGTTGCCAGTTACAGCGTAATGCTTTCCCGTCATCTATTGCTATGACAGCTATTGCAAAGACTATGTGGAACAGTAATACCGATTTCCAAGATATGCGTCGCAAGTTATATGTCGCAACTTTTGGTGAAGATGCAGTTGACGCACTTTGCGAATATTTTGGAACACTTTCAAATTGCTTTAAAATGGGCGTTATTCGTGACCAAGTACCTTATAACAGTCAAGAAGTAATGGATAGTATGCAACTTGCGATTAAGGTTATGGATGAGTTTGGTAAAGTTATTGATGCGCATCTCGATATGAAAGACCCTTGCCAAAAAGATTCTTGGATGTATTTAAAACATCACAGAGTTATGTATTCTCTTATTGCTGAATCGATTTATGAACGTCTTTGCGGTAATTACGAAAAGGCAAATGAACTTAAAGACCAAGCAATTCACTATGGATTTGTTCACGAAGATGAAGTTCAACCTGTACTTGATACAATGTTCTTTAGCCGTATGATGAACGAACGTATTAATCTTGCAAATCCCGATATGGACCCACCACCACTATTTTAAAATAAAAAAATGCAGACATTTTATATGTCTGCATTTTTTACGGTTTGCACAGTTTACAAGCTGAATAACCTTCATCTAAATAATCTTGTTTTGAGCCAAGATACACTTTATTTTCTTCTTTGGTGTTTTTAAGCGCACCGCAACTTGATTTGTGAAATTTTTTAGAATTCTTATTTCCGCAATAACCTTTATTTTTATCACTTTCGGCTTTGGAAGAAGTAATTTCTTTGTTGCTTTCAAACCAAACGTCATTACCGTTTATTTTATCAGGCATTCCGTTTTGTGTTTCTTTAGTGGGCTCTTTTGTTCGGTATCCGTTAACCGTATTATCTTTTGGCATATTTATATTTATTTTTTCTTTATGAGTTGCTGTTGGGTTACTTGCACAACTGCAAAAAGAAAAAACAATAGCAAAAGTTAAAATTAGTATTCTTTTCATATCTTCTCCAACCAGTTTTTTATTATTATACTAAAAATAATTGTTGAAGTAAACACTAAAATATTATAAAATATCAATAAAGGCAGGTGATTTTAATGGATTTGGTTCAATTAAAGCAAAAAGCAAATAATTTACCACTTAAACCCGGTGTATATATTATGAAAGACAAGGGTGGTAATATTATTTATATCGGCAAAGCAAAACAACTTAAAAACCGTGTAACCCAATATTTTGGTTTAGGTAATCAGCACACCCAAAAAGTAAAAAAAATGGTTAGTTTTGTTGAAGATTTTGAATATATAATTTGCGACAGTGAGTTTGAAGCATTAATTCTTGAAAATTCACTTATAAAACAAAATCAACCCAAATATAATATTTTGCTTAAAGATGACAAGGGCTATTTTTACATTAAAATCACTGATGATAAATGGAAGAAAATTGTTTCAACAAAACAATACGAAAAAGACGGTGAATATATAGGTCCTTATAATTCGGGATTTGTTGTAAATCAAACGGTTGACCAAGTTAACAAAATTTTTAAATTACCAAACTGTAACCGTAGTTTTGACACCAAATCAAAACCGTGTCTTAATTATCACATTGGAATATGTTTCGCACCTTGCACAAATAATATTTCTATTGAAGAGTACAATGAAATAATTAATTCTGCTACCGACTATATAAAACAAGGTGAATTTTCAGAAAATACGGTTGAAATATTAAAACAAAAGATGGAAAATGCTGCCGAAAATTTGCAATTTGAAACAGCGGCTCGACTTCGTGACCGTATTAATGCAATCAGTAAAGTGAACGAAAAACAAAAGGTTGTAAGTATTAGTTACAAAAATCAAGACGTTATTGCAACTGCCACTTTTGGAGATAAAGCGTGTATTGAAGTTTTGATTTTTAGAAATTACAAATTAGTTGATAAAAGACATTACTTTTTTGATGAAGTAAATAATAAAGACGAAATAATGGGCGAATTTTTGCAACAGTATTATTTTGAAAATTCTAATATACCAAACCGTATTTTAATTGATACAACTAATTTTGATTATTTACTTTTAGAAGAATGGCTAACCAAAAAATCAGGTCATAAAGTTAGCATAATAGTTCCTAAAAAGAGTGACGGCAAAAAACTTTTGGATATGTGCATTAGCAACGCTGCGCAAAATCTTTCTGAAAAAACAAAACGTGATACAAAAGAAATGGCTTTGCTTAACGAATTGGCTCTTGTTTTAGGTCTTGAAAATCCGCCAAAAATTATTGAAGCATATGACATTTCAAACACCGCCGGAGAAAATAACGTTGCGGGTATGATTGTTTTTAATAACGCAAAACCATATAAAAAAGGGTATAAGCGTTTTAAAATCAAATCGTTTGTTGGTCAAGATGATTATCGTTCTATGGCAGAAGTTCTTGACCGAAGATTTATTGAATACGAAAAAGGTGAAGATATTACCTTTAGTCAGTTGCCCGATTTGATTTTACTTGACGGTGCAAAAGGACAAATCTCCGCAGTGTTACCCATACTCCAAAAACATAATATTAACGTTCCTGTATTTGGTATGGTAAAAGACTCAAAACATCGCACACGTGCAATTGCTACTTCGGGTGGGGATATTGACATTAAATCAACCCGAAAAGTATTTACGCTTATTACAAATATTCAAGATGAAGTTCACCGTTTTGCTATAAGTTATCAAAGAAAACTTCAGTCAAAAAAACTTTTAAGCCGTGAACTCACCCAAATTGAAGGAATAGGTGAAAAAAAGGCAAATTTACTTTTAAAGCATTTTAAATCTATGTCTAAAATTAAAACCGCAAAATATGAAGATTTGGTTTCAATAAAGGGTATTACCGAGATAAATGCAAAGAAAATTGCAACTTTTTTTGGTAATTTGTAAATTTTTATTGACATTTTTTTATATTTATGATATTATCACATAAGTTGATAGAGGCGCGGTTCGCCATAAGTACTATGTATCATCGACTGACAGGTCAGCATAGGAAAGGGGCAATCGCCGAAATGAAAAACTTTCTGTCAAAGGTTTTTTGTTGGTTTGTAATATAATATATTGCAAACTGTCACTTGAAATCAAGTGGAGAGCTATCGGTGATTTTTTGTAAATTTCCGTAATTGGCTCTGGTCAATTACGGTTTTTTTAATTTTACGAAAGGAAGAGATTGTATGAATAAAAAATCTATTATCTCAAAATTGCTAATTGTTGCATTCGTTGTGGGATTTGGTGTTCTTTGTGCATTTACAGGTTCGGTTAACAGCCCTGCAGGCACTTTGTGGTCACTTTTTCCGCCCGTAATTGCAATTGGATTGGCTCTTATCACAAAAGAAGTATATTCTTCTTTATTTATTGGTATTTTAGCAGGTGGTTTGCTTGCAAACGGCTTTAAACCAATTAAAACTGTTGACGCTATTATTAACAAAGGTTTAATTGAATCCGTTTCGGGTACTGCAGGTATTTTTGTATTCTTAGTAATACTTGGTACTATTGTTGCTTTGCTTAATAAAGCAGGCGGTGCTCAAGCATTTGGTAACTGGGCAGCAAAACACGTAAAAGGAAAAATCGGCGCTTCTTTGGCTACTTTTGCATTTGGTGTGTTGATTTTTATTGACGACTATTTTAACTGTTTAACAGTTGGTGCTGTAATGCGTCCTGTTACCGATAAAGCAAAAATTTCACGTTCTAAATTGGCGTATCTTATTGATGCTACAGCAGCACCGATTTGTATGATTGCTCCAATTTCATCTTGGGCTGCTGCCGTATCTGAATATGCACCCGAAGGTGTAAGCGGTCTTGCAATGTTCATTAAAGCAATTCCTTATAATTTTTATTCTTTAATGACATTTGTGTTTATTATCACACTTACACTTATGAAGTTTGATTACGGCCCAATGAAACTTCATGAAGCAAATGCTTTAAACGGTGATTTGTTTACTTCAGGTGAAGGTTCCCAAAATGACGAAGAAGAAGTTGTTACAAATACACGTGCAAAAGTTATTGACCTTGTATTCCCAATAATTGTACTTATTGCAATTTGCGTTTACGGTCTTTATTACATAGGACAAACAGGTAAACTTTCTTTTGCGGATGCATTTGGCAACACCGATGCCACTGTTGGTCTTCCGTGGGGCGGACTTATTGCATTAATCGTTGTAATTGTTTATTTTATTGCTCGTCGTTTAGTTTCTTTCAAAGATGCAATGGCTTGTGTTCCTAAGGGCTTTAACGCAATGGTTCCTGCTATTCTTATTCTAACAATGGCAACTTCACTTAAAAATATGACCGGTCTTTTAGATTCAGACAGTTTTGTTAAAACTGCTTTAGCAGGTGCTAGCGGTTTTAACAACTTCTTACCTGCAATTATTTTCATTGTGGCTTGTGGTATTTCGTTTGCAACCGGTACATCTTGGGGTACTTTTGGTATTCTTATTCCGATTGTTACAAGCATATTTGACGTTAACAGTGCGCTTGGTATTATGAGTATGTCGGCTTGTCTTGCAGGTTCGGTTTGCGGTGACCATTGTTCACCAATATCTGATACTACAATTATGTCATCTGCAGGTGCTCAATGTGACCACATTAACCACGTTTCAACTCAACTTCCTTACGCATTGACAGTTGCCGTAATTTCATTTATTTCTTATATTATTGCCGCATTTATTCAAAACGTTTGGATTTCTTTGGTTATTTCAATTGCATTTACGATTGGTACTTTGTTTGTTATTAAATTATTCACCAAAAAGAATGCTTAATTTAAGTTGAAATTTTTAACCGTTACAGGTATAATACTTGTAACGGTTATTTTATTTTGAGGTGTAAAATGGCAAAAAGAAATTTAGAAAAACACATTGAAATTGAACGTAGTATAATTAAAAAATACAGAAAAACTATTTGGAGTAATTTTATAGGTGCTGTTCAAGAATATGAATTAATAAAAGAAAACGATAAAATTGCTGTTTGCATATCGGGCGGAAAAGATTCAATGCTTATGGCTAAATGTATGCAACAATTAAAACGTTTCAGTAACGTACCTTTCCAACTTGTATTTTTGGTTATGGACCCTGGTTACAACCCGCAAAACCGTCAACTTATTGAAGAAAATGCAAAACTTTTGGATATACCTGTTACAATTTTTGAAAGTGACATTTTTGAAGTTACAACAAGGGTAGGGGGGTCACCGTGTTATCTCTGTGCCCGTATGAGACGTGGTTGTCTTTATAGTAAAGCAAAGTCTTTGGGTTGTAATAAAATCGCATTAGGACATCATTTTGACGATGTTATTGAAACGGTTTTAATGAGTATGTGTTATTCTTCTGAAATTAAGACAATGCTTCCAAAACTTCACAGCACAAACTTTGAAGGTATGGAACTTATCAGACCTTTGTATAAAGTGAAAGAAGATGACATAATTTCATGGGCAAATTATAACGAACTTCATTTTTTACAGTGTGCTTGTAAGTTTACCGAAAAAAGTACCGAAAGAGAAGATTTATCTAAAAGAAAAGAAACTAAAGCGCTTATTAAATATATTAAATCGTTTAACAAAAACGCTGATGATAACATATTTCGAAGTATTCATAACGTCAATTTGGCAACACTTCCGGGTTGGCGTGACTG
>SVOX01000139.1 GCA_015066165.1 Oscillospiraceae bacterium
AATATTTTTCACAACTTTTCACAAGATAATATTGCAAACGCAAAATTAAAATTGAAATAGGAGTGAAAATACAATGGCTAAGAATGTAGTACCTGAAGCTAAAGAAGCTCTCAACCGTTTTAAGATGGAAGCTGCTAACGAAGTTGGCGTTAACTTAAAGCAGGGTTACAACGGTGACCTTACTTCAAAACAAGCAGGTAGCATCGGCGGTCAAATGGTTAAAAAGATGATCGAATCTTACGAAAACAGCATGAAATAAGATTATTTAATCTTAAATAAAAAACGGGGATGTTTTACATCCCCGTTTTGCTATTTATATTCAATTTTACAGCTAAATGCAATTTCACCGCTTTCATTGACACCTTTTACAACTATTATGTTTTCTTCACGTGTATGAAAAATCTCAAGTTTGGCACCTTCCATAACTTCTTTGCGGTAATCAATTTGAAAACTTTCTATTTGTTCTCTTTGTTTTGGTGCGATGGCGTTCATAATATAATTTGCGTACTTTGTATTATTAACGTGATTATTATTATCTAGTTCACTAAATCCTGCACACACAAAATATCCTTCACCTTTTGTTTCAAAATCACGAATTTTTTGAAGTTTTTCTTTAAACATAACTTCTTTTTCAAATCCGTCATTAAAAGGATACAAATCGGTAACGGTTACAAAACGTCTTTTTACGCTATCAATTACTACCCATTCCGAACCACCACGAATCAAAACGTTTCCGTTTAAATCTTCGATAACATATTCCCTTTTATAATTTATACGGTTAGGTTCTAAAGGCCATGTTTTGACAACAATTTTTTGAAACTGTTTTGGGGCTGATAAAATTTGAAATTTCACCCTTGTCATCACCCAAAGATAATTACGTTTTAGCATTGCTTCAAAACCTAAACCTAATTCTTCAGCATGTTGTCCTGCCGCATCTTGAAAAAACTCAAGTATTGCAGAAGGTTTAATATGCCCAAATTTATCCATATCACAACCACGAAGTGAATATTCTTTTTGCCATAATTTTTTCATAAAAACACCTAGAATTCAAATTGTAAATCAATTATATCACATCACAACAACAAATTCAAACCCCGATTTTAAAAATCGGGGTTCTGTCTTTAATCAATTACTTCTATTATATTATTTTTATATAATTCCTGTTTACTAATTTCTGCAAAATAGGTATCACGCACAGAATCATATTTAAGTTCCATTTCCTTGCCGTTAATGATTATTTTACGCTTTCCTATGTTATTGTTTTGATAATCAACACAAACACGCTTATTTGCAATGTTAAACTCGATTTTCGCTTTATTAGTTGGAAAATAGTTTGCAGGCGCAATTTTTAAAGTTGTGAGATTTGGTTCAATACCAAATGCACATTTTATAATCTCTTTTACAAGCACAGTACCGCTGCCAGTGTACCAGTCACCCATTGATTCACCGTTAAACCCATAATAATCGTCTTGACAGTAGGAATTTGGCATTATAAATGAAGTAAGAGTGACGTTTTCGTGGCTTATTACCATTGTTTTTTCAAGCACTTCCCACGCCTCTTTAGCATAACCCATAAGAAATAAAGCCATAATTCCAAAAGTACCTGCGTGAACATATGTACAACGGTTTTCGTATGTACCGGCTGTGATGTTTGCTATACCGACAACCTTGTTTGCTGTATCAGGTGTGAATGCCTCATCAAAAGTCAGAAGTCCAAACTTTGTATCGGTATTGAGAATATTTTTTGCAATGTCACGTTTCAATTCAGGAAATTCATAAATCATACCCGAATTCGCCGCAAAAGCATTTGAAGTCAAACTTATTCTTGATTTACCGTCAAAATCATTAAAAGTACCAACAAAATAACTTTGCTTATCTCCCCAACCGTGAACAACACGATTAAAGCCCTTTTCATTTTGGACAATTCCGTTTTCTAAAACGCCTTTTACAATTCTTTGTTTGTACTCATTATATTTTTCTAATAACACACTGTCATTTGTTGTTTTTTCAATAATTTCGGTCATTTGATTAAGCGTTAAATACATCTGAAATGTTGCCATCATACTACAACCGTCACCATATTCTTTATTACTGTCATCCGTTTTTCCAAGACCGCCTAATGAATCGTTCCAGTCACCGTGTATAATCTTTTCGCAACCGGTCTTTTCGTCAACGTTTTTAAGCAAGAAATCAGTAATCTTTATAATATGTAACAAAACCGAATCTTTAATATCACAAAAATCTGCGGGACCTAAAGTTTTTTCGGTTTTAAAGTAACCGCAAATTTCATCTAAAATCGAATAATCATCTGTGTAACTTAAATAAGTATGTAAAACTGATATTATCCAAAAACCTTGGTCAATATAGGGATGAAGGTCAAACTCGGGTAAAATATCGTTACTTGGCGGAAAAGCCACTTGACGTGGCGGTCTGCCGTCTTTTAAAATATAATTCATCAACTTAACGATTTGCTTACGGCATTCTTTTGGTTGCCAAATCAGAGCCGATTCTAACTGTTGAAAAACATCACGAATACCCAAATATTTACCAACATAATTTTTACCAAGCGCACAAAATGACGCTTGTTTTTGAACTTGACGTAAAAATGAATTTACCGTGTTTGAATGAAGTTTTTTACCTTTCCACTCGCCAATAAATTCTATTTTTGTGTTATT
>SVOX01000023.1 GCA_015066165.1 Oscillospiraceae bacterium
AAATTGAAGGCGAACTTACCGATTATCCAACCTTGATTTACGATGGCCCGTATTCTGACCATATAATTGAAAACGAACCCACAATGATTAAAGACGCTAAAACAGTTGCTAAAGAAGAAGCCCAAAAAACTGCGTGTGAGTTTTTGGATAGTGATAATTTAAGATTTATAACCGAAGAAAAGGGAAGAATATCGACCTACAGGTTTGGAAACAATACTGCCGATATTGCCATAAGTAAACAGGGCGGATACGTTTTATATATGCGAAAAAACCGTGCTGTCGATGATACTTTAATTTCATATAACAGCGCACTGCAAAAGGCAAAAAAGTTTTTAGAAAAAATCTCTCTTACCCCGTTTGTTGAAACCTATTATTACATTGACGAAGGGGTTTGTGTTATAAATTTTGCATACCTTGACGGTAAAACAATTTGTTACACCGATCTTTTAAAAGTTGGTATTGCAATGGATAATGGAGAAGTTATGCTTTATGAAGCGAGCGGTTACCTTTGGAATCATAAAAAACGTGCTTTCCCAACGGCTTATTACACCGCTGAACAAGCAAGTGAAAAAGTAAGTTATGATTTAAAAATTTTAAAAACTTCTGTTGCTTTAATCCCAACTAAAAAAGGAAAGGAAGAGCGATGTTACGAATTTGCGTGTGCCGACGGTGATATAGAAGTTTTGGTTTATATAAATATACTCACACTTGAACAAGAAGAAATATTGATACTTTTTAAAAACGACGGCGGAACGCTTGTGAAGTAGTTTAAATTGATTGACAAAATGTGCTAAATGTGTTAAATTTATAATAATAAGGATAGCAAACGTGCTACTTGCAAATTGCTATGCGTGGTGTGACAATTAAATTTAACCCCAAGTATAGCAAAAAGTTATACTTGGGGTTTGCTTTTTTGAATAAAATGCAATTAAGGGGGCTTTGTTTATGAAAATAGTTTTTTACGGTGCGGCGCACGAGGTCACAGGATCGTGTACTGTGATATATGCCAACGGAAAGACAATTATGGTTGATTGCGGAATGGAACAAGGCCCTGATATTTATGAAAATGCGCAGTTGCCTTTACTTCCGTCGCAAATAGATTATGTTTTGTTAACACATGCACATATTGATCATTCGGGAAAGATACCCGCTCTTGTCTCGGCGGGATTTAGAGGGCATATTTATACGACTCTTGCTACAAAAAAGTTATGTGAAATTATGCTTCTTGATTCGGCTCATATTCAAGAATTTGAAGCAAAATGGCGTAACCGTAAAGCAAAACGTGCCGGTAAAGATGAATATCAACCATTATATACAGCCGAAGATGTAAAGAAAACTTTAAAACAATTTGTTGCTTGTGATTATGAAAAAACTTATGAAATTTGTAAAGGAATAAAAGTTTCATTCACAGATGCAGGGCATCTTTTAGGGTCTTCCAGCATAAGTATTGAGATACGGGAAAACGGCAGTACGGAAAAAATTGTTTTTTCGGGCGACCTTGGCAACAGTGACCGCCCATTGTTACGAGATATGGGACAGCCAAAAGAAGCCGATTATGTGGTTATAGAGTCAACTTACGGCAACCGTATTCATGGCGACCGTCCCGATTATGTAAGCCAATTAACAAATGTTATACAAAGAACTTTTGACAAGGGCGGAAATGTGATAATACCTTCGTTTGCCATTGGCAGAACACAGGAAATGCTTTATCTTTTACGTATAATAAAAGAAAAAGGTTTGATTTTGGGGCATGGCGATTTTCCGGTTTATGTTGATAGTCCTTTAGCGGTAGAAGCCACCGAGATTTACAGCAGTGATTTGTACGATTATTTTGATAGCGAAACTATTGAACTTTTAAAAAACGGAATTAATCCAATAAAATTTTCGAATTTAAGATTGTCAGTCACAAGTGAAGATTCTATGAAAATTAATCTTGATAAAACGCCTAAAATCATTCTTTCTGCGAGTGGAATGTGTGAAGCGGGACGAATTCGTCATCACTTAAAACACAATTTGTGGAGAACTGACAGTACGGTTTTATTTGTGGGTTATCAGTCGGTTGGTACACTTGGAAGAATAATAATTGAGGGTGCGCCGACGGTTAAACTTTTTGGCGAAGAAATTAAGATTAACGCAAATATTGAACAGTTAGAGGGTATTAGCGGCCACGCTGATAGGGATATGCTTATAAATTGGATAAAAGGTTTTGATAAATTACCAAAAACTGTTTTTGTAAATCATGGAAATGATGAAGTTTGTGATGAATTTGCGCTTACTGTAACGAAACAAACGGGCATTACCTGCGTGGCGCCTTATACCGGCGCAGAATATGATTTAATAACCGGAATTTGTCTTGAATCGGGCAATAAACGCAAGATTGTGAAATCTGTTCAAGCCGAAAGATTTCGTGAGTCTTCGGCATTTCACCGTCTTTATAATGCAAGTAGGCGACTATTGTCGGTAGTCGATAAATATCGACAGGCAGCAAATAAAGATATTGCAAAATTTGCTGACCAAATAATTTCCCTTTGTGATAAATGGGAAAAATAATTTTAAGGAGAAAAGTTTATGAAAATTTGTATTTTTGGAGCAGCAAGTAATTTGATTGATAAAAAATATATTGATGCAACTGAAAAGTTGGGTGAATATTTGGCTCAAAACGGACACGAATTAGTTTTTGGTGCGGGTGGAAACGGTCTTATGGGAGCGGCGGCACGTGGTTTTAAGCGCAAGGGCGGTAAAATACACGGCGTTATTCCTACATTTTTTAGAGATGAATGTGTAGAAGTTATATATAAAGAATGCGACCAACTCATTTTTACCGAAACAATGGCAGAGCGTAAATCTAAAATGGAAGATTTGGCTGATGCATTTATAATTGTTCCCGGCGGTATTGGTACTTTTGAAGAATTTTATGAAGTGCTCACGCTAAAACAACTTGGCCGTCATACAAAACCAATTGCTCTTTATGATATTGACGGATATTACGATAAACTTGAAGAATTTATGGAATATTCTATGAACGAGGGATTTATAAATAAGGTTTGCAAGGAAATTTATGCTTGTGCCGAAACGCCCGAAAAAGTACTTAACTATATTGAAAATGATAAGCCGATAAAACGCAGTATAAGAGATTTGAAAAACGGATAATTCGAGGTTTAATATGTTAGCAAAAGATTTTGCAAAAGAAATAAATGCCGATAAAATTGTTTTGGGCGATGGTGAAAAATTCATAAAGAAGGTTGCAACCTGTATGGTTATAACCCCCGAAGTTTTTTATAATATAAGGGACTGGGGTGCAGATATTATTGTAACTCACGAACCCACTTTTTTACACGGCAACGATGAGTGCGATTTTCCCTTTTATACCGCCAAAAAGCAAATGATTGAAAAAACGGGAATGGTGGTATGCCGTTGGCATGATGCGGCGCATTTTGGCAAAGAAGATTTAGTTCACAAAACCTTTGTAGAACGGTTAGGGTTGGAAGGTGAGTTTGACGGTAAATTCTTGTTTGAACTTAAAGATTTATATTCACCTTTAGATATTGCAAAACAAATTCGCAAAAAGTTCAATATAAAACAACCTCGCATTGTGGGGTGCCGTGACGGGCAGGTTCAAAAAATCGGGCTTTGTTTGGGAGCGCGAGGAAACGAGCCGTTTTTCGATATGCTTTCAAATGATATTGACTTAATTGTTGCGGGTGAACTTTGCGAGTGGCACTGTGCTGAACCTGTGCGTGATATGTCACAAATGGGTATGCAAAAATCACTTATAATTTTAGGTCACGCCGCAAGTGAAACGGATGCAATGGATGATTTTGCAAAATATATAAATAATGTTTTTTCAAAAGACGGAATTACCGCTAAATATTTTGAGTGTGGTGAACTTTACAGTTATATAGATTAAAAAATGGCTTTGGAAATTTCCAAAGCCATTTTCTTTATATTATTCCATACACTTCAACAATACCGCTTTTATGATAAAGTGAAGGGGTCACAAGCAAAGAATAACCTTGACCTGCATCACAGTTCCACTCTACCGAGCGTCTTTGAGGTACGGCACAAGCCGAAAGCAACATCATTATAGCGCCGCCGTGCATTATAACACCTGCGTTTTCGATGTCGTTGTTAAGCATATCAACCACAATTTCATTTAGCCCCACGCAAAGACGTTTAATAAAATCGGAATTATCTTCGCCACCTTTTGGCGCTGAAAGTTTACCCGCTGCCCACGCCTTGAAATCAGGATTTAAATCAAGTTCTTGCGCGGTTTTGCCTTCAAATTCACCAAAGTCGTATTCTTTTAAATTTTCCACCAAAAACATTGGAACGTCGGGGTAGAGCACCGCACCCGACTGTTTTGCCCGAAGAAGCGGACTTGAATAAAGACGCTCGATTTCGGGGTAGGCAATATCGCTTTTCATTAGTCGTAATTCGTTAAGTCCTTCGGGGGAAAGGGGCAAATCGGTTCTTGAGCCGATATACTGCCCTTTATAATTTGCATCGGTTACACCGTGGCGAATAAGATGAATTTTAAGTGTTTTCATTTAAGTTCTCCAAAAGTTCAGATATTATTTGATTAGAAACCAGCATGCCTTTATTTGTAAGTGAAAATTTGCCGTTCTCTATTGTTGCCAAGCCGTTTTTTTGATAAAGTTCAAGTTTGTTTTGCGGTAAATTTTGCAAATTAATACCGCTTTTAAGCCGTAGTGCCAACATAAGTTTTTCAGCGTCACTTCCGCCGTTGCCGTCAGCAATAGGCGAGTTTCCTTGTATAAAGCCCTTAAGGTCACGGGGGTAGTAAAACCGCTTTTTGTCAAGGTAAGAGTGCGCCGAAGGACCAATCCCTAAATATTCCTCACAATTCCAGTATTTCAGGTTGTGGCGACTTTCAAAATTTGGCTTTGCATAGTTTGAAATTTCGTAGTGTGAATATCCCTTTTTTTCAAGGTAATCGCACATAAAAAGGTATTGGTCGCAAACGCTGTCTTCACTTGGAAGTAGCAGGGAATTTTCCAAATGCCAAAAAGCAGTATTTGGCTCAATTTTTAAAATGTAAGCCGAAATATGTTGAGGTTTTAACTCGGTTAAAAAATCAAGATCGGCTTCAAGGGTTTTTAAATTCGAATTGGGAAGACCTATCATTAAATCAAGCGAAATGTTTGAAAAACCGTATTTTTTAGCAAGTTTAACCGCATTTTCGGCATCGGTTTTAGTGTGGGTTCTGCCAAGTGTTTCAAGCCCTTTTTCACTTCCTGTTTGAACACCTATTGAAAGACGGTTAACACCTGCTGATTTTGCGTTTTTAAGTATTTCTTCAATATCGCTTTGAGGGTTTATTTCAAGCGTGATTTCGGCATTTTTTAAAACCTTAAAGTTTTGTTTTACGCAGTTTATAACGTCAGGCAAACGTTGGTTTAAAAGTGACGGTGTTCCGCCACCTAAATAAATAGTATCAATGGGGCGGTTTGTTTTGCCGCCCCACTGTTTTATTTCTCTTTTTAGCGCCCGCGTGTATTTTTCAACCATTTCTTGTGTGAAAACGGCTGAATAAAAATCGCAGTAAGCACATTTTCGTTTGCAAAACGGAATATGAAGGTAAAGACCTAAATTAGTCAAGAATTTCACCAATAAGACCGGGAGTTACCTTTGCAGCGTTTGCTTCATCGGTATCGATGTGCATAGCCAAAGCATAAGAATCGCTCACACGTGCAACAACGTCGCCAAAAATAAGACTTCTACCGTCGGTTTCAACCTTAACACTAACGATTTGCTTATCTTTAATGCCGTATTTTTCACCGTCAGCAACGGTCATATGGATATGGCGTTTTGCAGCAATAACGCCTTGTTCTAATTCAACTTCGCCTTTAGGACCTACAAGTTTGCACTTGCCGCTGCCTGCAACATCGCCAGACTCACGAATGGGAGCCAAAGCACCGATTGAACGAGCGTCGGTAAGAGAGATTTCAACCTGTGTTTCAGGACGAACAGGACCCAAGATAGATGCTTTAAGTTGACCTTTTTCGCCAACAACAGTAACCTTTTCTTCGCAAGCAAATTGACCGGGTTGAGAAAGGTCTTTTTTAGGGGTTAATTCGTAACCTTCGCCAAAAAGTGTTTCCAAATCTTTTTGTGAAACGTGTAAGTGACGTGCAGAAATTTCAACTAATACTTTTTTTTTCATGATACTTCTCCTTAAAAATAGTTTACTCCTATATTCTACCATATTTTTAAAACTTTTCAAGCATATTTTTTAATATTTTAACATTGACTTTATAGTATCTATATTGTAAAATATATTTAAGATAAAAAAAGAGGTGTTTTTATGAAACCTGTTTATAAGCGAGTGCTTTTAAAATTGAGCGGTGAAGTTCTTGCAGGAGCCAAAGGTGTAGGAATTGACTTTGACAAAGTTTTAGAAGTTTGTGAAAGCATAAAGAAATGTGTCGAAATGGGCGTTGAAATTGCTATTGTTGTTGGCGGCGGCAATTTTTGGCGTGGCAGAAGCAGCGGTAAAATGGACAGAACCCGTGCCGACCATATGGGAATGCTCGCAACTTCGATAAACGCTTTGGCTTTGGCTGATGCACTTGAGCAGTTGGGTGTTACTGCCCGTGTTCAAACTGCTATTGAAATGCGTCAAATTGCAGAACCTTATATTAGAAATAAAGCTGTAAGACATTTAGAAAAGGGAAGAGTTGTAGTGTTTGGTTGCGGAACAGGTAACCCATTCTTCTCAACCGATACAGCGGCTGCTTTACGCGCTGCTGAAATTGGAGCCGACGTAATATTTAAAGCAACAAACGTTGACGGCGTTTACGATAGTGACCCCAAGAAGAACCCCAACGCTAAAAAGTTTGACGTTTTGTCACATTTAGACGTTTTACAAAAAGGTCTTCATGTTATGGACAGCACAGCAGCATCACTTTGTATGGATAACGGAATTGAAATTTTGGTATTCAATCTTGATAAGCCCCAAAACATTGTTTCGGCAATGGTGGGCGAAACAATTGGCACAGTAGTTAAGTAGGAGGAAAACTGATGAACGAATTATTAAAAGTAACTGAAGAAAAAATGACTAAAACCGTGGCAGTGCTTGACCGTGAATATAAATCTATTCGCGCAGGCAGAGCAAACGTTTCTGTTTTAGATAAAATTACTGTAGATTATTACGGCGCCCCCACTCCCATTCAACAAATGGCGGCGGTATCTGTTCCGGAACCGAGAATTCTTATGATTCAACCTTGGGACGCTACAACACTTAAAGAAATTGAAAAAGCAATTTTAGTATCTGACATTGGTATCAACCCTCAAAACGACGGTCGTGTTATTCGTCTTTCTTTCCCACCTCTTACCGAGGAACGCAGAAAAGAAATTGTTAAAGATGTTAAAAAGACCGCCGAAGAAAGTAAAGTTGCTATTCGTAATACTCGCCGTGATGCTTTGGAAAAATTAAAGCAAATGCAAAAGTCAAGCCAAATCACAGAAGATGACCAATCGAATGGCGAAAAGAAAATTCAAAAACTTACCGATAATTACTGTAAAGAAATTGACGATTTATCGAGCTTGAAGGAAAAAGAAATTTTAGAAATTTAATTTTTTGCGGTCCCACTTTTTGTGAGACCGCTTTATACATAAGGTGAGATTATGTTTTTTAAAAAGAAACTTAAAGAAAGACCGCTTCCAAAACATATTGCAATTATTATGGACGGTAACGGAAGATGGGCAAAAAAACAGGGTTTGCCACGAAGTGCAGGTCACGTAGCGGGGGCTAAAACTTTTAAAAACATTGCCCGTTATTGCAATAAAATCGGACTTTCGTATTTAACCGTTTACGCCTTTTCAACTGAAAACTGGAAAAGACCGCAACAAGAAGTGGAAGGCATTATGAATTTGCTTCGTGATTATCTTCGTGATGCCGAAAATTTTAAAGATGAAAACATTAGAGTAAGATTTTTAGGCAACCGTGAACCGTTGGCAGATGATATTAAGGAATTAATGCTTAAAAATGAAAATGAAAGCAAAAATGCCACAGGTCTTAATCTCAATATTGCTATAAACTACGGCGGCAGAGATGAAATCACAACCGCTGTTCGTGAAATTGTGAAAAGCGGTGTAGCGGTAGAAGATATAACCGAAGAACTAATATCTCAAAACCTTTACACAAAAGATATGCCCGACCCTGATTTTATAATAAGACCAAGCGGTGAGTACCGTCTTTCAAATTATCTTATTTGGCAGTCGGCTTATGCGGAATATTGGTTTTCTGATGTTTTGTGGCCTGATTTTTCATCGAAACATTTAGAAAAAGCGATAGAAGATTTTAACAAGCGTAACCGCAGATTTGGAGGCGTGTAAGTTAAAATTTTTCATACAAAATTTTAACAGTGAATAATAAAGAGTGAATGTGTCGGCTATGACGACTGTATATAATGGAGTGATAAAATAATGAAAACTCGTATAATTTCGGGCGCTGTAATGGCTTTAATATTGGCGGCAATTTTAGCGGTTGGTTTTTTGTGGCAATCAATTGTAATAACTATTGCTGTGGCTCTTTTGGCGGCAGGTGCAGTATTTGAACTTATACACAATGCCGCAGGCATTAAGAAAAAAACCATTGTGATTGGTGCATGTTTATTTGCGGCACTTACGGTTATTGCAGGTAATACTTTGTTTATTTACGGACTTATCAGCGTGATAGTTCTTTACGGTGTTTTTGCTGCAGTTATGATACTTGTAAATCATAAAGAGTTTGACATTGGCAAAATTGCTTTGGTTTATGCTTTGCCTGTGCCGTTTTCGTTGGCTTTTTATTTGTTAAACGCAATAATAAATTCCGAGAACGGATTTTATTATTTATTGCTTTTGCTCGTTTTTTCGTGCGTTTGCGATATGGGTGCTTATTTTACCGGTGTTACAATTGGAAAACACAAACTTTGCCCCGAAATCAGTCCTAAAAAGACGGTTGAAGGTGCGGTTGGCGGTATAGTTGCCAGTTTGATTTTTGCAGTTGTAATTTCACTTTTGTTTAAGAAGTTTAGCATTGGTGTTATTGTAGCAACAGTACCGCTTTGTGTTTTGGGAATGATAGGTGACCTTTTTGCCTCTGCTATTAAGCGTTCGGTAGGGCTTAAAGATTACGGTAATTTAATTCCCGGTCACGGTGGAATTATGGACAGGGTTGACAGCATAATAATGATAGCACCCCTAATGTTTGTATTAATGCTTTGGGAAGTAATATAATGAAAAAATTAGTGATTTTGGGCTCAACGGGGTCTATTGGTACTCAAGCGCTTGAAGTATGCCGTCGTGACGGATATAAAGTTGTGGCATTGGCGGCAGGCGGGAATATTGAACTGCTTGAAAAACAGGCAAGAGAATTTAAAGTTAAAGCGGTTGCGGTATTCGATGAAATAAAAGCAAAGGAACTTAAAATAAAACTCGCCGATACCGATATTTCGGTTTTTTCGGGCATTGACGGTGTTTGCTTTGTAGCCGGGATGGAAGCCGATATTGCGCTTAATTCTATTGTTGGTATTGCGGGGCTAAGACCTACACTTGCCGCTATTGAGAGCGGAAAAGATATTGCCCTTGCCAATAAAGAAACCTTGGTAACAGGCGGTGACATTGTAAACGCCAAAGCCAAAGAAAAGGGTGTTAAAATATTGCCGGTTGACAGTGAACATTCGGCAATATTTCAGTCGCTTCAGGGCTCACCGCAAAAATCTGTAAGAAAAATTTTGCTTACGGCTTCGGGCGGTCCGTTTTATAAGAAAACCCGTAAGGATTTAGAAAACGCAACTGTAAAAGAGGCGCTTAATCATCCTAATTGGTCTATGGGTGCTAAAATTACAATTGATTCGGCAACCCTTATGAATAAAGGACTCGAGGTTATTGAAGCGGTGCATTTGTTTGGTTTGCCGGCAAGTGATATTGAAGTATTGGTTCACAGGCAAAGTATTGTTCATTCGGGTGTTGAATTTTCGGACGGTGCGGTTATTGCGCAACTGGGAACTCCTGATATGCGTTTGCCAATACAGTATGCACTCACTTATCCACAGCGTAGCGATTACGCTTTTGAGCATTTAAATCTTGCCGATATTGGAACCTTAACCTTTGAAAAGCCAGATACACAAACTTTCCGTTGTTTGCCTTTGTGTATTAAAGCCATAACCGAAGGCGGTCTTAAACCTACGGCAGTAAACGGTGCAAACGAACAAGCGGTTAAACTTTTCTTGGAAGGTAAAATTAAATTTTTACAAATTGCCGATTTGGTGGAAAAAGCGCTTGAAAGTGTTAATAATAAAAAAGAGTTTACGTTAGATGATATATTAGAAACAGATAAATTATCCCGTGAATGCGTGTTAAAGAATATCTGATTACGCATTCCGCATTACGAATTAAATTAGTTGGTGATTAAAATTTTAACTTTTTGGAGTAACGTTTGGCCCTATTTAGTGGCGGTGCTTTTGTTTTTAGTGCTTATTGTAATCCACGAATTTGGGCATTTTATAGCCGCAAAACTTTTGGGTGTTAGAGTTAACGAATTTGCCGTAGGTTTTGGCCCACGTCTTTTTTCGAAGCAGTGGGGTGAAACTAAATATGCACTTAATCTTGTGCCGTTGGGCGGATACTGTGCGATGGAAGGTGAAGATGAAGACAGCACCGACCAAAACGCCTTTTGTAATAAGTCGGCTTGGCGTAGATTTTTAATTGTTGTAATGGGTGCAACCTTTAATTTAATTTTGGGTGTTATTATTGTTGCAATAATTTTAGCCCCAACCGAAAGATTTGCCACAACCACTATTGCCGAGTTTGATAAGGGTGCCATAAGCCAACAAAGCGGATTAATGGCAAACGATAAAATTGTAAAGGTTGACGGCAGAACAATTTTCACAACCTATGATTTAAGTTATGCTTTTACAAATGTTAAAGACGGTAAAGTTGATATAACGGTTGAACGTGACGGAAAAAAGACTCAACTTGAAGATGTAACCTTTAAAACCGAAACACACGAAAATATAGACTTTTTAACGGTTGATTTTAAGGTTTACGGCGAAGAAAAAACTTTTGTAAGTTACGTTAAAAATATTTTTAAAACTTCACTTTCTTACTGTGTTGTAATCTGGCGAAGTTTTATAGATTTAATTGGCGGAAAATACGGTATTAGTGCGGTATCGGGCCCTGTGGGTGTTACAGTGGTAATTGCAAATGCCGCAAAACAAAGTCTTCAAAGTTTGCTTCCAATAATGGCGTTTATAAGCATAAATTTGGGAATTTTCAATCTTTTCCCGATTCCCGCGCTTGACGGCGGACGGCTTTTGTTTATTTTGTTTGAAATGATATTCCGCAAACCTGTACCGCAAAAATATGAATCTATAGTTCACACGGTTGGCTTTGTGGCGCTTATTGGATTTATGATTTTAATTGTTGCAAAAGATGTTTTGAGTTTAATTTTTTAAAATTTGGAGAAGTTTATGTTCACAAATGATAAAACAGTAAAAGTTAAAGTGGGTAATACTTTTATTGGCGGCGGTGCGCCTGTTACGGTGCAGTCAATGCTTTGTGTACCTGCTCACGATATTAAGGGAAACGTTTCACAAGCGTTGGCGCTTGAGAAAGCAGGATGCGATATTGTAAGAGTAACTGTGCCCGATAGTGAAGCGTTAAAAACAGTAAAAGCGTTAAAAGAGGCAATAAAAATACCGCTTGTGGCAGATATTCATTTTGATTATCGCTTGGCGCTCGAAAGTGTTTCAATGGGTGTTGATAAAGTTAGAATAAACCCAGGTAATATTGGTGACGAAAGCAAGGTTAAAATGGTGGCTGATGCTTGTCGCTTGGCGGGTGTGCCTATTAGAATTGGTGTAAATTCAGGTTCGCTTGAAAAAGAAATTTTGGCAAAATACGGTTCTGTAACCCCTGAAGCCATGGTTGAAAGCGGACTTTATCATATTGGACTTTTGGAAAAATATGATTTTTCGGATATTGTTTTGTCGCTTAAATCTTCGGATACTTTTAAAATGTATAAAGCGTACGAATTGGCAGCCGAAAAGTGCCGTTATCCTTTGCACCTTGGCGTTACCGAAGCCGGTACCGAAAATATGGGTGTAATAAAATCGGCTGCAGGAATAGGCGGACTTTTGCTTAGAGGTATTGGTAATACAATTAGAATTTCTTTAACTGATGACCCTGTAAAAGAAGTAGAAGCAGGTAAAAAACTGCTAAAAGCCATTGGTCTTCGCAATGATGGAATAAAGTTTGTTTCGTGCCCTACTTGCGGTAGAACTGAAATTGATTTAATTGGTATTGCAAAAGCGGCTGAAAAACGCCTTGAAAACGTGAATAAAAACATAACGGTTGCAATTATGGGTTGTGTTGTAAACGGTCCGGGAGAAGCCAGCGCTGCTGATATTGGAATTGCAGGTGGTAAGGGTTGCGGTGTGCTCTTTAAAAAGGGTGAAATCATTTGCAAACTTAAAGAAGAAGAGTTGCTTGACCGTTTGGTAGAAGAAATAGAAAAGATGTAACGGAGTTGAAAAAATTGGCTACCCCCCGTTTTTTAGATGTATTTGCGGAATGTGTTGATAGTGAATTGGCGGCTGTTTTAGATAAGGCATTGCTTTCTAAATGCAACCTTCAAATTGAAGAAAGAAAACTTGATATCAATATTGAGAGCGAAAATTACATAACAAACGAAAACAAAATAAAACTTAATATATCGCTTAAACTTGCGTTGCAATTAAACAGTTGCAACGTTGATTTCACTTTTTCGGGTAGTGCTTTTTGTATAGAAGCGTGCAGCGATATTGCCGAAGAGTTGAAACTTAAAAACCCCGCAGTTAACGAATATCTTGGCGGGGCAGAGTATGAACTTTATGAAGATAGAGTTGTAATTACTTTAAAGCACGGCGGTTATGAAAAGATTTTAGAGAGCGGTTTCACAAAGAATTTCTTTATTGTTACTGAAAACCGCTTTGGTAAAGGTTTTGATGTTGAATTTATTGGTCAACTTGAAGATGTGGAGATGGAATTGCCACCACCCGAAGAACCGCAGTTCACACCCCGAAAAACCGAAACTGCAAAACAAAAGGAAAGCAAAAAAATATCTTTCGAAAAGCGTGAAGATAAACCTAAAAACGGAATAGTTTATTTGGATAACCCCAAGCAGTTTTACGGTAGGCGCTCCGATTTTTCTGACCTTAAATCTATGATTTCGGTATCACCAGAAGATAACGAAATTTGTTGTTGGGGCGAAGTTTTCCAAAAAGAAGTAAGAACAATTAACACAAAGCGTGGAGAAAGTAATATTGTTTCTTTCTCTTTTTCGGATTACACAAACTCTATAAACTGTTCAATGTTTATGGACCCTAAAAAAATGGATACCATAAGTGAAGTAAAAGACGGTAATTTTTTGCTTATTCGTGGTTTTTACGAGTTTGACAACTACAAAAAAGACTTTATTTTAAAGCCGAATGCTATGGCTGTTTTACAAAGTTACACCGAAACGGATGATTATGAAGGCGAAAAACGTATAGAACTTCACTGCCATACCAATATGTCCGAAAAAGATGCCGTTTGCTCGGCTGAAAGCATAATTGAACAGGCGTTTAAATGGGGGCACAAAGCGGTCGCCATTACCGACCACGGCGTTGTACAGGCATATCCTGCTGCGGCAGGTGCCGTTAAAAAAATACGCAAAAACGGTGGCGATTTTAAAATCATTTACGGTATGGAGGGCTATTTTGTCGATGATACCGATAGTGATATAAGTGAAATGACCGCCAAGCAAATAAAGCGTTACCACCAAATTATTTTGGTTAAAAATTTGGTGGGACTTAAAAACCTTTACAAACTTGTATCTGATGCGCACATAAATAATTTCAAAGGCAGACCTTTGACTTTAAAGAGTAAACTTAATGAACTGCGTGAAGGACTTATAATTGGTTCGGCTTGTGAAGCGGGTGAACTTTTTCAGGCAATTCTCAATAACCGTCCCGAAGAAGAATTACTTCGCATTGCCGATTATTATGATTATCTTGAAATTCAACCGCTTGGCAACAATGACTTTATGGTGAGAGAATCAACATTGCCCGATAAAAAGGATAAAAAGGGTAATGTTATACCAAACCGTTTCCGCCATATAACAAGCGTTGAAGTTTTGAAAGATTTTAACCGCAAAATAGTAGAAATTGCCGATAAATTGGGCAAACCTGTTGTGGCTACAGGTGACGTTCACTTCCTTAAAAAGAGTGATGAAATAATCAGAAAAATTCTTATGGCAGGTCAAGGTTACGAAGCAGAAGATTTTGACTATCAAGCACCGCTTTATTTTAAAACAACTAAAGAAATGTTGGATGATTTTTCATACTTTGGTGATAGGGCTAAAGAATTTGTAATTGATAATCCGCAAAAAATTGCCGAAATGGTAAGTGATGACGTTATTCCTGTGCCTGAAGGCAATTATCCCCCTGTTATTGAGGGCTCGGACGAATTACTCCGTCAGATTTGTTGGGATAATGCACATAAAAAATACGGCGAAAACGTACCCGAAATTGTTGAAAAGCGTTTGGAAAAAGAACTTAATTCAATTATCTCTAACGGCTTCTCAATAATGTATATTTCGGCGCAAAAGTTGGTGGCATACAGCGAAGAAAACGGATACCTTGTGGGTTCTCGTGGTTCGGTTGGTTCGTCATTTGTTGCTACAATGGCAGGTATTTCCGAAGTTAACCCCTTGGCGCCGCACTACGTTTGTCCTAACTGTCAGTATAGTGAATTCTTTACAAAGGGTGAAGTGGGCTCCGGCTTTGACTTGCCTCAAAAGAATTGTCCGCACTGCAACACTCCGCTTAACCGCGATGGACACGATATTCCTTTTGAAACATTTTTAGGGTTCAAGGGCGACAAGGTGCCTGATATTGACCTTAACTTTTCGGA
>SVOX01000024.1 GCA_015066165.1 Oscillospiraceae bacterium
CCGCAAAATGAAAGTTTCTATATGGCAGATGCCGATTGCGTTTGCGTTTTTGGCAATAATATTCCTTGGGAAATGAATAAACAGTGGCTATATTTGCTTTCAAAAAGCAAAACACCGCTTTTCGTCTCTTGCAGCCCAAAAGATGCCACTAAAGAAATGATTGTTGATTTTAAAAAAGCGTTTTGCACTGCAAATGAAAACCTTCAAGACATAGAACCGCTCGACTGGGAATATAACAAAAACCCGTCACGGTGGTTGATTGACACAAAAGAAGCCGAATTTGACTGGATAAAACAATCGTATCCTATGTTACTTAAACGAAAAATTCCGCCTATCGCCGATATGGAGAAGATATAAAAAAACTGCCGTCTTTTTGGACGGCAGTTTAAATTTATTTTTCGTTTGTTTGGTTATATGTTGGGAAAAGTTCACGCCACACATCTGTATGTGCTTCGCAGTCGAGATAATGAGCAAATAAGTGATTATCACGAAGCGTAGCACGTGGCACGCAGGCAGTGTGGATAACGTTCAAATAATTTTGCAAATTTTTACGGCAAAATTCGTGCCAACCGTTTTTCCACTCACCGTTCTTTAATTGTTTGTTACGAGTTTCAAAATCGGACATAATCTTTTCGGCTTTTGCTCCCTTTGCGAGAGTTATACCGCAATCGGTGTTATGGATGGGGATAAATTCAATTTTATTTGTTTTGGTATCGTACTTGACTGCCAAAAGTGTGTCCCAAGTTTCAGGTGCGTCTTCAAAAAGTTTTACAAAGTGGAAGTTGCCTTGACCGTAAAGAATGTGACCGCCTTCAAATTCTTCGTAGCAACCAATGCAGTGGCTGTGCTGACAAAGTACAACGTCGGCACCGCTTTTAATCATTGCACGGCTTTGTTTTAAAAGGCGGGGAGAAGGATATTGACAATATTCTTTACCGCCGTGGTAAATAACAATTACACGGTCGGCTGTTTTCTTTGCGTTGCGAATATCTTCCAAAGTGTCAAAAGGACAAATTGCACGGCAACCCATACGGTCTTCTAAAGCGTACGAATATTCGTGTTCGCAAACGGCAATAATCGCAATTTTTTCGCCGTCTTTTTCTATTACAAGGTCTTTTCGAGCGTCTTCATAATTATCACCAAAGCCGGTGGGGATAATTCCCGCTTCATTTAAATATTTAAAAGTGTCTTGCGCACCCTTTACACCGTAATCAAAAAAGTGGTTATTGGCAACCGAGCAGTAGTTAACACCGATTTGCTTTAAAACATTTGCGGTGTTGGGATGTGCTTTAAGGCAGGGGCCGAATTTTTCAATTTCCTTTTCACTTTCTGTTAAGGCGCATTCAAGATTTATGAAATTAACGTCGTTTCCTTCAAAAAGCGAAACCGTATCGGCAAAAAGGTTTTCTACGTCGCCTTTTTCAAACAACGGATTGGTTACTTTTGTGGGCGATAAATCACCTAAAAATAGAGTTTTCATAAAAACACCTCGTTTTATTTTATAAGTTGATTATACAAAATTTTTTTATGAAAATCAACAAAATAATAACTATTTACAAAACTCTTGCTAAAATGCGATTTTTAGTGTAAAATTAAAGTAACAAAACTCAAGGAGGAAAAATTTATGCCAACCTTAAATATTATGAAATATGCTACAAAGGGCAGTAACCTTCACTTGCGTGTTGCTATGGGGCACTTTGCTACAAGTAACAACCACAGCAATTACTATATCGACGTGGTAAGCCAAAAGGCACGTTTGACCGAAGCCAAGGCAGTGGCTGAAGAATTACGCTCGTACTTTTATGCTAATACAATTGTTGATACTATTCTTTGTCTTGACGGTACTGAAGTTATAGGTACCTGCCTTGCTGATAGTTTAACAAGAGCCGACTTTGTAAACATGAACGCTCACAAATCAATATACGTTGTAACACCCGAATTTGTGAACGGCAGCCAACTTTTGTTCAGAGATAACATTGTTCCTATGATAGAGGGCAAACACGTTATGGTTCTTGCGGTTTCGGTGGCTTCGGGTAAAACTGTTGAAAGCGCTATTGACGCTATTAAGTATTATGGCGGTTACGTTTCGGGCATTGCGTCTATCTTCTCCACTAAAGAAGAAATTGGCGGTTATCCCGTACGTTCGGTATTTAACCCTAAAGACTTGCCCGATTATCAAAGTTATCCCGCTCACGAGTGCCCAATGTGTAAAAGAGGTCAAAAAATTGACGCACTTATCAACAGCCACGGTTTTTCCAAACTATAAGGTGAAATTATGTATATAAGATATTCTTACGAACAACTCAACGATTTTTGCACAACCGCATTTCAAAAATTTGGTTTCACAGCGCAACAAGCAAAAAGCATAACCGACGTTTTACTTTTGTCTGACGTTTACGGTATTGAGTCCCACGGTATGCAACGCCTTGTGCGTTACCATAAAGGTATTGAAAAAGGGCTTATCAAGGTTGACGCCAAGCCCGAGGTTGTTTTTGAAACACCTGTTTCGGCTGTAATTGACGGTCACGACGGTATGGGACAGTTGATATCAATAGAAGCAATGAACCTTGCTATTGAAAAAGCCAAAAAGAGCGGTATGGCGGTAGTTTCGGTTAAAAATTCTAACCATTTCGGTATTGCGGGTTATTACGCAAAAATGGCTTGCGACCAAGGGCTTGTTGGTTTTGCTATGACCAATTCCGAAGCGATTATGGTGCCCACTTTTGCACGTAAAGCAATGCTTGGCTCTAACCCAATCGCAATTTCAATGCCGGCAGAACCGTATCCGTTTTTCTTTGATTCTTCAACAACCGTTGTAACACGTGGCAAACTTGAAATTTATAACAAACTTTCAAAGCCGTTGCCACAAGGTTGGGCGCTTGACGAAAACGGTAATCCTTGCAGTGATGCTGACCGTGTGCTTAAAAACATTGTTGGCAAAAACGGCGGCGGTATTGTGCCGCTTGGCGGTGACACCGAACAACTCGGCGGTCACAAGGGCTACGGTTACGGTATGCTTTGTGAAATTTTCTGTTCGATTTTCTCGGGCGGTCTCACTTCAAATCACACACATATCGACGGCAAGGGCGGTACTTGTCACGGCTTTATGGCTATTGACCCCGCTGTGTTTGGCGATGCCAACGCTTTGAAAGAACGTTTTTCTGTATTTTTGCAAGAACTTCGTGACGCCCCCAAAGCCGAAGGACAGCAAAAAATTTATACCCACGGCGAAAAGGAAATTTTGGCTTATGCCGACCGTATGAAAAACGGAATTGACGTTAATATAAACACCGTTGCCGAAATGAAAGACTTATGCGATTATTTGGGTCTTGACTGTGTAAAATATCTTGGTGACGTTGATTTTTCAAAAGCAAAACAAAGTTCATATAAGTAATAAAAAACACCCGAAAAGAAAAACTCTTTTCGGGTGTTTTTATTTGTTCAACCACCAAATAGCAAATGTTAAATACCCTGCAAATGTCACCCATAAAGCATAGGGTATTTGCAGATAGGCGGCAGTTTTGTTTATTTTGTAGTATTTCATAATTGTACGTATGATAAGGAACAATAAAAGCAAAAGCCACAAGAACGCAAACAAAAATGCCCTTAAATTAAAGAAAATTATGCTCCAAAAAAAGTTCACCAAAAGACTCAAAGCGTAAGTATAAAGGGCTGAACGTTTTTGGGGTTCGGGAGCGGTTTTGTTGGTATAAATCAAAGCCGCACTTATACCCATAAGAATAAAAAGTATTGTCCAAACCACAGGGAAAACCCAAGAAGGCGGAGAAAGGGGCGGGGTTGAGACGTCGGTGTAAAGCGACATATTGTTACGTGTTAGCAGTGCCGAAAGTCCGCCAACTGCGAGCGCTATAACAATTGACAATATAAAAGGTTTATTTTTTTTCATTTTATCACCACCAATAAATTATATTAAAAAAATTTTTTAAATATGAAATTTTGGTAATACTAATTTAAAAGGAGTGATATTATGATTGAACAAGACACAATAAAACTGCTTCGTGAATGTGATGCAGGGGTTAAAATGGGTGTAAAATCTATTGACGACGTTTTTGATTACGTAGAAAACAAGCAGTTAAAAGGCGAACTTAACGACTGTAAAGATGAGCATCAAAAGTTGGAAAGGGAAATCGAGCAAGAACTTGACCGATATCACGATGACGGCAAAGAGCCAAACCCAATTGCAAACGTTATGTCTTGGATGAAGACCAACGTGAAACTTGTTGTAAACGAGTCGGACCAAACTATTGCCGACCTTATGACTGACGGTTGCGATATGGGAATTAAGTCGCTTAATAAGTATTTGAATAAGTATGCCGCCGCAGACGAAAAATCAAAAGATATTTGCAAACGGCTCATAAAACTTGAAGAAAAATTACGCACACAACTGCAAGAATATTTGTAAAAAAACCCACTAATATAGTGGGTTTTTTATAGTTTTATATTGCTAATAATTTTTCTGCGTTTTTATGGGTTATCTTTTCCCAGTCGGAAGCGGAAATTTCCAAAGTGTTTAAAAGTTTTATTTCCATTTGGGCATTATGCCAAGGACTGTCGGTACCGAATAAAATTTTATCTGCACCGTGGCGGTTTATTATTTCTTGGGCATAGTATTTTGGTAACGTGCCGTACCCAAAAGAAGTGTCAAAATAAATATCCTTACCGCAAAGGCGCTGGAGCACTTGCTCTTCGCAACCAATACCGCCAAAGTGGGCGGCAACAACGGGGGACGAAAACCACTTGAGCGCTTTTTCCATTTTTTCGGGTGTTGCGCCGTAAGGCGGGGGAAAGCCGTAGTCTTGACCTGCGTGGAAAATAGTGATAAGCCCCAGTTCGCCTATTTTTTTATATATTGGTTTCATTTTTTCGTCATCAACCGAAAAACCTTGATAATCGGGGTGGAGTTTAACACCCCGAAGCCCCATATCTTTTATTCGTTCAAGTTCGTCTAATACGTCAGGTGCATCGGGAAAGACCGAACCGAACGAAAAAATGTTTTGGTTATCATTAATAGATGCCGCAAAATCGTTGACACTTTTTTGTTGGTGGGCATTAGTGGCAATATTCAGCACCACCGCTTTATCAATATTGCTTTCACGAAACAAGCGTTTAAGGTCAAAAAAAGTACCGTTTGTGTGGGGCGTCAGACCACCTGAAGCAAAACTTAATTTTTCTATTGCTTTTTGGGCGATTTTTTCGGGAAAAGCGTGGGTATGAAAATCTATTAACATTTTGTCACTTCCAAAGTTTGATAGGATTATTATAACCACATTTTTTCGTCTTTTCAACAAAATCTTGAAAATGTGTTTGGCATTTGGTATTATAAATTTATGATGAATTGCCTTTGGCATGAATTGAAATTAGAATTTCATGAATTGAGCATTATTGCTCATGAATTGCGCTTCGCGCATTAGCAATTCAATTCATGTTGTAACACAACAATTCATGGCTTAGCCAATTCATGACGGCTTGTCCGTCAATTCATTAAATAGGTGAGAAGAATGAAAGAAAATGTTCTTATTAGTTTATCAAAACAATTTGCAGTCGATATCGTAAATCTTTGTGTTGAAATAAAAGAAAATAAAAAAGGTAATGTTTTATTAAATCAACTGTTACGAAGCGGAACAAGCATAGGTGCAAATATTCATGAAGCAAATTATGCTGCGAGCAGAGCGGATTTTATCAATAAATTTCAAATTGCACTAAAAGAATGTTATGAAAGTGATTATTGGTTGGAGATTTTTAAAGAAACGAAAATAATAACTGATGACAAATATGATGAAATGTATAAAAAATGCAGTAAAATCAGGAAGTTATTGGTGGCATCATTGAATACAGCAAAAGAAAACTGTTATGTTAAAAATAATTAAATGATGAATTGCCTTCGGCATGAATTGAAATTAGAATTTCATGAATTGAGCATTATTGCTCATGAATTGCGCTTCGCGCATTAAAAGGGGTAAAAATGATAAAAAATTATATTTTTGATTTTGGTTGGGTTTTGGTTCGTTTTGATATGGATTATATGACCCGCAAATACATAAAAGATGAAAATGATTGTCAAATGGCACAAAAGGTGATTTTCGACCGAGTTTATTGGGACGCATTAGACGACGGAACTATTAGCGACCAGGAAGTGAAAGAAAAAATAAAAAGCCGTTTGCCCAAACGTCTTTGGGAAGACGCTTGTAAAGCGTATGATAATTGGATTTATAATCTGCCTTTTATTGACGGAATGGTGGATTTGGTCAAGGATATTAAAGAAAACGGCGGAAAACTTTTTATTCTTTCAAACATAAGTAAAGAATTTGCACAAAGATATAAAGACGTACCGGCTTTAAAAGAACTGTTCTCACTTTTTGACGGGCTTGTTTTTTCGGGACCGCTTGGCATTGTAAAGCCGAGCAAAGAAATTTTTGAGCACATTTTATCTAAATATTCGCTTGAGCGACAGGAAACAATGTTTATTGACGACAGCGAAAAAAATATAAACGGCGCCGAAGCGGTTGGAATAAAGGGTTATCATTTTGACGGTAACGCCCAAAAACTTCGTGAGTATATTTTTAAATAAAAAACTCCCAAAAGAAATTTCTTTTGGGAGTTTTGACTTTAAAATTCACTTAATGCGGTTTTGCGGTATTTTAAGGGGGGCATACCAACAAAAGATTTGAAAAACTTTGTGAAATAGTTGTAATCTTTAATGCCAACCATTATGCAAATTTGGTTTATTGGTAGGTCGGTTGTGGAAAGCAAACGCTTGGCTTCTTCAATTCGTGCCAACGAAATATACTCACCTATCGAGCAGTGAAACCATTCGTGAGAAATATCATAAAGGCGGTTTTTTGAAATTGAAAAAACTTCGCAAAGCCCTGTGACAGTTAAGTCTTCTGAAAGGTGGGTGCGGATATAATCGTCAATTTTTGAGGCGGTTGTATCGTACCCGATTTTAATGTATTCCGAAAGCCATAAATACCGTGTTGCCATTTTTAAAATGTTGGCAATAGAGTCGATTTTTTCGGCGTCGTGGGTTTCAAGTTCTTCGTAAAGGGAATGAAGATAATCACAGTCCATATTAAGTTGTTGGCTTACTTTTTCTAATGCAGGGCGTACTTCGCTCGACGGTTTATCGGCAATTTGGCCAAACATCATATAGCCCAAAATGGTATCTTTAAATTTTATTGGAACAGCGGTGTCAATAAGCCCTGCGTGACAGTAGCGTGAAACTGATTTTCCGCTTTTTCCGCACTCCATACACAAAGCACGGTCACTTTGCAAACAAAGCCCTGCTCCTTTGGGACTTGAACGAATAGCACGGCAAAAACTTCGCATTTCTTTTGGCTGAAACGCAAGTTGGTTTATTTGTGAATCCCAAACACTAACAGTAAGTCCGGTTAGCAAATAAAAATCATAGAGCAATTTGTCAAGTCGCTCAATGTTAAAGTTTATTAGCATAAAGTCACCTTATATCCCGTAGCAAACAGCGGCTATTTTCTTTGCCGATTCGGCTATGGATTTTAGATATATAAATTCATCTATCGAGTGTATTCTGTCTCCCTCGGTTCCAAGGTCGTCAACAGTGGGGATACCGGCATTTGTGGTGTATGCCGCGTCACTGCCGCCAAGCGCTTTGCGACCTTTGAGTTCGGGCAGACCGCACTTTTCGTAGATTTCGTTCATTTTTTTAAGGAATTGCTCATTTTTTTCGCAAAGTTGCATAGCGGGGCGGTTGTTCATAACCTTATATTCACAAACACAACCGTCAACAGCACTGTTTTCACAAAGTTTTTGAATCAACTTTTGTATTTCTTCATAATTTTCTTTTGTAGAGTAGCGGAAATCGGCTGTGAAAGAACATTCTTCAGCAACGGTGTTTGCAACAGTACCACCGTTTATTACGCCGCAGTTGCAGGTAATATTGTCACCGTCTTTATATTTTTCAAGTTCTATAATTTTGTGTGCGGCTTCCAAAACGGCATTAGCTCCTAAGAAGCATTTTGAAGAATGCGCCGCTTTGCCTTTTATTGTGAAGTTTACACGAAAAATACCTTTTCTTTGCAAAACGGCAGTATTGCCCGAAGAACCTTCAAGATTTATAAAGCCAACCGAATCTTTGGCTTTTTCGCAAATGTAATTTATGGTTTCGTAATTACTGATACCGCTCCCAACTTCTTCATCGGTTTGGAGCAAAAGCATAACAGGACGTTTTTTAAAACCAACCTTTTCGAGTGCGTCCATTGCCATAAATGCGGTAACTGCACCGCCTTTACAGTCCATTACACCCGGTCCGTACATTTTTTCATTATCTCGTTTTACAGGGGGATATCCAAAAAGACCTATTGGGTGAACGGTGTCAAGATGAGCCGAAAGGGAAATGGGCTTTTCATTTGCTTCAGGGTTTAGGGTTATGCAAACAACGTCACCTGCAATTTCTTGTTTCAAAATTTCAACTTTCCAGCCCTTTTTCTTTGCCATTTCTACAAAATAGTACGAAACCTTGTCAACGCCTTCTTTGCAGTTTGTTGGGCTTTCAATGTTGCAAACGTCTTCTAAAATGTTTGTGTATTTTTCGTTTAAACGCTCGATTTCTTGAAATAATTTTTCGTAACTCATAAAAATCTCCAATACAAGTTTTGTTATAAGCATATTATACACCCTAAAATCGCCAAAATCAATACAAATCTTCTCAAAATTCGGGAAGATTTTACTATTTTTAGAGATTTTTCTTACTATTATGTTGACTGCAAAAAGTATATTATATATATGTAAAAATTTATTTGGAGGGAATCTTTATGAAAAAAACAACCTTCGCGCTTTATTTTGGTAACCGTGGTTTCTTCCCCGGCGAGCTTGTAGCGGCAGCCAGAGAAAAAATGGTTAAAGTTTGTGAAGAGAATGGCTATGGCTATCTTATCATGGACGAATCACTTACACGTTACGGCGCAATCGAAACAATTGCTGAAGGCAAACTTTATGCAAAGTTCCTTGAAGAACACAAGGGCGAATACGACGGTATAATCTTGTGCCTTCCTAATTTTGGCGACGAAAACGGCGCTTCGGTAGCGCTTAAAGACGTTGACGTTCCGATTCTTGTTCAAGCATGTCCTGACCTTATGGACAAAATGGACTTTGCTCACCGTAGCGATACAATGGCGGGTAAAATGGCTATTTGTAACGTATTGCGTCAAATGAAAATTAAATACACTTTGACCAAAAAGTTCTGTGTTGATCCTTTAGACAAATCTTTCAAAGAAGATTTACGCCTTTTTGCAGGTACTTGCCGTGTAGTTGCAGGTATGCGTAAGTTCAACGTAGGTGCTATTGGCGCACGTACAACTGCTTTCAAAACAGTTCGTTGCGACGAAATTGCTTTCCAAAACAAACGTGTTAATATTGAAACAATTGATATGACCGTTGTTTTTGATTTAATGGACGCTGCTGACCCTGTTAAAGTTGAAGCCAAAAAGCAAGATTTACTTGCTATTGCTGATTTCTCGGCTTGGGCTCCTATCAAACTTGAAAATTTAGGCCGTCTTGCCGTTGCTATTGACCAACTTATTGAAGACTATGATTTACAAGCAATTGCAATTCGTTGCTGGAATGAGTTACAACTTCGTTACGGTATTGCTCCTTGCGTACTTTTGGGCGAACTTAACGAACGTGGCATTGCTGCGGCTTGTGAACTTGACATTACAAACGCTGTTATGATGCGTGCAATGGGTCTTGCTGCAAACTGGCCTGTAGTTCTTCTCGACGTTAACAACAACTACGAAGATGATATGAACAAGGGTATCTTCTTCCACTGCGGACCTGCTCCTATCTCTATGATGGAAGGCAAGGGCACAATTGAACAACATCTTATGTTCAAAAAGTCTTACGGTGACGGTAGCGGCGTTGGTATCAACGTTGGCGAACTTATCAAAGGTGACGTTACTGTTGGTAGTTTCAAGACCGAAGACGGCGAACTTTGCGCATTCGTAACCGAAGGCAAGTTTACCGAAGACAAACTCCCCGACGTATTCTTTGGTGTGGGTGTTGTATTCGAAAAAGAAAACGCTAACGAAATGTTCAATTATATGGCACGTAACGGTTATCGCCATCACGCTGCTGTTACTAAGGGTAACTATGCTGAATCTGTAAGAGAAGCATTTGATAATTACCTTGACTATAAAATTGATTTAATCTAATTACATATTTTAAAGGAGAAAAACTATGTTAGTATCATTGAAAGAACTTATGCAGGATGCTGAAGAAAAAGGTTACGCTGTTGGCGCGTTTAACGCTGTAAGCTTTGAATCTTTAAGAGCGATTATCGCCGCTGCTGAAGAAACCGGCAAGGGTGTTATTTTAAACCACGCTGAAGTGCATTTCCCACTTATGCCTCTTGAAGTTATCGCTCCCGTTATGGTAGATATGGCTAAAAAGGCAAAGGTGCCGGTTTGTGTTCACCTTGACCACGGTCAATCACTTGAAACCTGTATGAAAGCAATTCAGTTGGGCTTTACTTCTGTTATGCTTGACGTTTCAGGCGAAGATTATGAAGAAAACGTAAAACAAACTGCTCTTATGTGCCGTCTCGCTCACAGCGTTGGCGTTACAGTTGAAGCTGAACTTGGTCATATTTTCCAATCTGATATCGGTGTTGGCGAAGCAGGCGAACAAGAAACTCTTGATTCATTTGAAAGTGCTGAAGATGTTTATACTGATCCTGATTTAGCAAAAGATTTCGTTGAACGCACAGGCGTTGATGCTTTGGCTATTGCTTTTGGTACCGCTCATGGTGTTTATAAAATTAAACCAAAACTCGATCTTGACCGTATTAAGATGATTAAAGAAAAAATCAACGTTCCTTTCGTAATGCACGGTGGTTCAGGTCTTACTAAAGAAGAATTCCAAACTTCTATCCGCAACGGTATCCGTAAGATTAACTACTATACATATATGGCACTTGCAGGCGGTAAAGCAATAAAAGACTTTATTGAAAGCAAGGGCGAAGGTGAGAACGTATTCTATCACGACATTCCCGGTATTGCTATGGAGGCAATGAAGGAAAACGTTAAAGAAGCCATCAACATTTTCAGTTTAGAGGTGTAATTCTGTGAAAAATACTAAAAAAGGTATTGTGGTTGCAGGTTCGCTTATTGCTGATATATTCTATGAGATAGATACTTACCCAAATCAGGGCTTTTTGGTTTCGGTAAGGGATACAAGTTTGAACATTGGCGGTACAGGTAATATGATTTTGGACCTTGCCAAGTTTGACGAAAACTTGCCGGTTAAGGTTTGCGCTATTATTGGTTCTGACAAAGGCGGCAAACATTTGGAAAAGGTTATGGCAAGTTTCCCAAATATCGATACTCAAAACGTCACTGTTGAAGAAAACAGTTCGGTAACACACGTTATGAATGCGGCTGATACTAAACAGCGTACCTTCTTCTTCGTGCCCGAAGCCAGTGATAAGTTTGGTATGGATTATATTAACTGGGATACAGTTGATGCAAAAATTTTCCAACTTGAGTATTTGCTTTTAATGAAAAAAGTTGACTCGCCCGACGAGGAATACGGCACACACGGTGCTCGTATTTTGGCTGAAGCAAAAAAGCGTGGCATGATAACTTCTATCGACGTTGTATCTGAGCAAAGCGACCGTGCTAAAAACATAGTTAAAGCCGCTCTCAAATATACCGATATTTGTTGTATAAATGAATCTGAAGCCGAAGCAGTTACAGGTATTACAATGACTAACGACGGTGAAATTATTCCCGAAAAGGCATTTGAAGCAATTGAAAAAATTAAAGAACTTGGTGTTTCTAAGTGGATTGTTATTCATGCTCCAAAATGCGGTTTTGGGCTTGACTGCGAAACAGGTGAAAAGGTTACCGTTCCAAGTTTGAAATTACCAAAGGGCTATATTAAGGGCTCTACAGGCGCAGGTGATGCTTATTGCAGCGGTATTCTTTACAGCGCTCACGAAGATAAATCTTTGAGCGACGCAATGAAGTTTGCCCGTGCCAGTGCGGCGTGCTCTTTGTCTGAAAACAACGGTACCGATGGTATGCGTTCAGCCGATAAGGTTATTGCTTTGGAAAAAGAGTTCGGCGAACTTGAGATTTAATTCGCAATTCGGAATTATGGTAAAATAATAAAAAGAAGATGTCTCGAAATTCGGGACATCTTCTTTTGTTTTGTGCCGCAGCAAAAGTTTTGTTTGGCTATAATCGGAGTTTGCGTGGTTGCTTAACTGAACCAGTTGTATTTTACAACACTTGTGTTCACTTGTCAACACTTTTGTTGTAAAATATGGTATTTAAATTGTAGGATTGGTTTTATGTACTACAATGAAATAATACAATTTGAAAGAGAATCAAAAAATATTACTCAAAAACAAATGGCAGAACATTTAGGTATAAGGCAACAACAATATGCGAGATATGAAAAAGGAATAAATTTATTGCCTATAACCCATTTGAAAAATATTTGTAAATATCTTGATATTTCTGCTGATTATATTTTAGGTCTCCCTGATTTACCTTATCCCAAAAGATAACGTAGGGGCGACCATTGGTCGTCCGTAAGGTTAGGTGCATTTTTGCGGACGTGCAATGCACGCCTCTACATAGTGAAATTTATATTAATAGAAAAGGAAAAAGAACCATGTCTAAAAATTCGGTTTGGCAAATGGTTAAATTCACCTTATTTTCGGCTTCGGCAGGAATAATACAGGTGGGCTCGTTTGCGGTTTTTGAAGAATTGTTTAAATGGAGTTATTGGCCTTCTTATTTAATTTCGTTAATACTTTCAATTTTGTGGAATTTTACGCTTAACCGCCGCTACACCTTTAAATCGGCGGCAAACGTACCAATCGCAATGGCAAAAGTTTTTGGCTTTTATCTTGTTTTTACTCCGCT
The DNA here is from genome assembly GCA_015066165.1 of Oscillospiraceae bacterium. GTDB lineage: Bacteria > Bacillota > Clostridia > Oscillospirales > Acutalibacteraceae > UBA737. Next base: position 12,924 of record SVOX01000024.1, read on the forward strand.
TTCAACTTGGCTTGGCCATATTGCCACAATGGGCGGTGTGCATGATTATATCGTTTTGGCTGTGACTATGATTTCGAATTTTGTGCTTGAATTTTTGTTTTGCAAGTTTGTGGTGTATCGAAATCAGGAAAACACAATATAAAACATAGTATAAAACCCGCAGAAAACTCTGCGGGTTTATTCTTTGTTATTGAAATATTTTAAAGGGTTATTCTCCATATATTGCCAAATTTCATCGTAATCATTATGGTCTCGAATTACGTGGTCGTAGAAAAGTTTTTGCCAAAGAGGGAACCCTATTTGTTTTGTGACATATCCTTTTGTTTGCTGAATTACAGTTGATATCGTAGGGGCGTGCATTGCACGTCCGTTTTTATCGCTGTTTATTTGCAAAAGCAAATGTATATGGTCGGGCATTATGGTATATTTATCAACAGATACGGCAGGATAATATTTTGGTATATTTTTAATGGCTGTTTCAACAATGTTGCCGTATGTCGAAAGTGATATTTTTTGCGGACGACCAATGGTCGCCCCTACGTTGTTCCAAAAAAGTTTTTTACGGTTCTTGGTACATATTGTTATAAAATATGCTCCTGTTTGGTCATAGTTATAACTTTTTAGCCGAATTGCTTTTCTTTTGTTTAGTTCCATATTTTTATTTGTTCACCTTTGGATTATCGGTACGGCAAAGAATATAATCTATACTTACGTCATAAAATTCCGCAAGTTTAATAAGGGCTTCGGTAGTGGGAACACGCTGTCCGTTTTCAAATTTTGAGAGCAACGCCTGTTCGATTCCGGTTTTCATTTGTAAACCTATTTGCGTATATCCGTGTTTTTTACGAAGAAGTTTTAAATTATTTTTCATGATATCACCTAATGACATTATGTCATAATTACTCTTGACAAATATGACAGTTTGTCATATAATTAATTTAATAAAATTTTATAAAAAGTAAGGGGAATACAAATATGAAATATTGTCAAAAATGCGGTAACGAAATGGACGACAAGGTAATTCTTTGCGTGAAATGCGGAACACCTGTAAAACAGCAGAAACAGTTTTATAAAAAATGGTGGTTTTGGGTTATAATTGCTGTTGTTGTGATTATAGGTGCATCGGCTTCGGGCGGAGAAGAAGGTAAGGATAACACCAATTCTTCAACCACTCAAAGCACAGTAAATTCTTCAAGTGTTCAAAGCCAAACAAGTTCAAAAGAAGAAATTGTTTATAAAAAAGTAAAATTGCAAGATATGATGGATTTGTTGGAAGAAAATGCATTAAAAGCAGAAAAAACTTATCAAGATAAATTTATTGAAGTAACCGGTGAAATAAAGAATTTCGATAGTGACGGTAAATATATAAGCATTGAACCGGTTAATGCTGATGATTGGAATTTTAAAACCGCAACTTGTAACATTGAAAATGACAAACAACGGGATTTTCTGCTTGAAAAGAAAGTGGGAGATAAAATCACCATAAAGGGCGAAGTGATTTCAATTGGTGAAGTTTTAGGTTATACAATTGATATAGATGAAGTTAAATAAAAACAGAGCAGATGTTTATAGCATCTGCTCATTTATTTTTAATACATTATTTACAATTTATTCTTTTGTGATTTAAAATTTTAGGTTTTAATTATTTTGCAGTAGGGGACCGGTTGCAAACGGTTACTGTGCTAAAGCAAAGATTTTAGCAATTCCGACAGGCCAAACGTACGGTTGGTGCCCTTCAAATTCCTCGGTAATGCTTTAAAATCGGTAAGCTCGCCGAGACCAAATATTACAAGCCCTCGTAAAACGGGGGCTTTTTGCTTTTGGAGGTAACGGCTTTTAAAAAACACTTGACAAATACCCGTTGCTTGTGGGATAATAATAACATATTATGGGCAGTTTATGTGCTGTGTTAATTTTTTTATTTTTGTTTTGGTGATATAAATGCGTGTTATTACAGGTATTGCCCGTGGTAAAAATCTTAAACCTCTTGAAGG
>SVOX01000140.1 GCA_015066165.1 Oscillospiraceae bacterium
AAGCACATAAGAGTTAGCTTTGCTTTTGCAGTAGCCAAATGCATTTGCCACCGTTTTGCCCGACCAGTTTCCTGTGTGCTGATGCATTCCCGTAAGCGCATTAAAAAGGGTGCTTTTGCCAACGTTTGGGTTGCCTGCAATGGCAATAATTTTATCGTTTGTACTTTTCTTTTTTATAACAAAATCTTTATCGTTTGCGTTTTTTCCTGTTGAAGAAAGGGTAAGTCCCATTTCACACGCCTCCGCAAAGTTTCACTTTAATGTCAGCACAGTCTTCATTGCGTATAGCAATAACCGCACCGCGTATCAAATATGCCTTGGGGTCCCCCGCAGGACTTTCACCTACACATTCCACCAATGTGTTTTCAATAAGACCAATATCTGTAAAACGGCGAAGCATACGGTTTTTACTTGAAACAGATTTAACAATGCAAGCTTCTCCAACTTTCAAATTATTAAGTGTTATCATCATAAATTCTCTCCTGATATTTTAATTAGAATGATACCTAATAATATTTTATTATTTATGATGATAAGTGTGAGAAGAGTAGGGGTGTAAATTATAGTTTGGCGGCGTGCCGCCGCTGTCAATACGTGTAGGTTTTGATATTTGCTAAATCTCTACCCCGATGGGAAGTCAGTCTTTTAAATTATAGTTTAGCGGTGAGCCACCGCTGTCAGTCCGTGGTGGTTTTATGATGCGCCAAGTTTCCACCCCGATGGGAAGTTTTTATTTCAAATTTTAGTTTATAGGGGACTTTTGTTTTTAAATGTAGGGACCGGCGTCCTCGACGGTCCGCCCTATATGCGTCGCAGACACATTTTTTATTATTTATTCTTTTTCATTTATTATTTTTATTTTTAACTCACCTATAAACTATAATTTAGAGGTGAGTCAATTAAAAAAAAGCCTTCTCCAGCGGAGAAGGTGCTGAGCGTAGCGAAGCGGATGAGGAGAGAAAAAAGCAGCGAGCAAACCTTTGTTCTCCTCATCCGTCACTCGTTCCTCGTGCCACCTTCCCCGCTGGGGAAGGCTTACTGACGAGCAAATTTACATTATTCTTATCCCGCTAAATTGTAATTTACTGCTATAACTTCCCATCGGGGTAGAGGTTTGGCACATATCAAAACCTACACGGACTGCCCGTCGAGGCACTCGACAAATTCCAATTTGGCGGTATACTGCCGCAATTATATTAATTCGTAATGCGTAATTGATGTGTTTGCACGCCATTTAAAATATTGCAAAAAAGAAAGAGAGCGGTTAACCGCTCCCTAAAAAATTAAATTTAATTTTTATTACAATAACAATGCGTGTGATATGTGTTTGTAAAGGTGTACTCTTGCGAACACTTAAAAGAAAGGGAACGGATCTAAGCCGCTCCCTTTTCATATTACTTTTGGATTTTTGGTTTTTATTATTATTCTTAAAGTGCCATAAACATTCCAATAAAAATTCCTATACTAAAACACAAACAAAGAGCCGCAACAGGAAGAATTGCTAATGCTTTACCTAAATTGTAGTTTCGTTTGGCTGATTCAAATTCAGCAATTTCGTTGGGATTTGTTGTAGTGATTTCAGGTATTTTAACTTTACTTGTTGTAATCCAAATTATAATTGAGAATATTAAACCAATACCAAGCATTAAAACTGCGGCTATAATGCCAAGTGTTTTAATATTTTTTGCTACATCAGCAAAATTTTTAATTATAGGATAATCTTCTGAATAAATACTTGTAGTGTTTTGTGCTGTGTTTGTTGCTTGATAATTATTTGTGGCACAACCACAATTAGGACAAATAACAGCCTCATCCATTATTTCCTTACCACATTTTGAACAAAACATAATATTTCCCCTTTTACAATATATTATTTTGTTGAGCAATCAAATTTTGCACCGCTATTCTTAACGCTTGCGGAACACCTTGCATTTGCACAAACTTTTTAACAGTTGAGCCGCTCCGACCTATTTTTCTGCCTACTTCGGCATAGTTGCCGTATTTGGCATACAAGCGGTGCATTTCAACAATTTTTTAGATATTTATATATTACTCAATATCTCCTTTCGCACAATTTAATATCTGATAAATTAATTATACTCAATATTTTGAGTATTGTCAAGAGATTAAGTATGATAATATTAAAGTGGTGATAAGAATGATAAGCTACGCGCCATTTTATGAAACATTATTTAAAAAAGGAATAACCGAGTATAATTTGATTTTTAAACAAGGCTTTTCCGCTAATACCATCCACCGAATAAAAAAAGGTGAAGCCATAAATACAAAGACGTTAGACGCTTTGTGTTATGCCCTTGACTGCGAAGTAAGCGATATAATTAAGTTTGAAAAAGAATAGCACCTGACTTTGTAAACCAAAAAAGTCAGGTGCTATTTTTGTGTTATATGATTTTGTGGTAATGGTATCGGGGATACTCTGCGCCCACACCGTTTCGACCGCTCCGAGCGGTTAACGAAACGCTTTGCGGTGCTCGAGACTTCACAGTCCCGAAAGGCTATCGCGCCTTTCGGGCTGCTTCGACGAACCCCACGGGGTTCTCATCCCCTTAGAAATAAAGAAAAAACCTGAGCGACCAAAAAGGTCGTTCAGGTTTTTTGGTGATCCATCGGGGATTCGAACCCCGGACACCTTGAT
>SVOX01000025.1 GCA_015066165.1 Oscillospiraceae bacterium
TCTACCCTTTCCAATGAAATATTGCCAAGTTTTTGGTTTCTGTATTCTTCAAGTATCATATTTGCCGCTCTTTCGGTATCGGTTTCGCCGCCTTTTATCACCATACCACGCTTTTTACCTATAAGGCAAAGCAAATCATACGGCTCGAGCGAAAAATCAAGTTCGCCAAAACGATCAGTCAAGCGTTCGGGATAATTTTCGCCCAAAATTTCAAGTAGGCGCACCGCCAAAAGTTCGGTATCTAAAATATTATCTTTAACCGCTCCCGTAAACGCCAAACGTTCACCTACGGTTTGGTCGTCAAACTTCGGCCACAAAACACCCGGTGTGTCAAGAAGTTCAAGTTGTTTATCAATTGTGAACCACTGATTTCCACGTGTAACGCCCGGTCGGTTTTCGGCCTTGGCTTTTGTTTTACCTGCAATTTTATTTATAAAAGAAGATTTTCCAACGTTGGGAATTCCCACAACCATAACACGAAGCGGTTTTCCGACCATACCTTTTTGGCGATATGCTTCTAACTTATATGCTAAAGCATTTTTTACGGTATCTTTAAATTGGCCGATTCCCTTTCCGCTTTTGCAGTCAAGCGCAATTGCGGTAATGCCGTTCTGCTTGTAATATTCTATCCATTCTTTTGTAATGCGAACGTCAGCCATATCGCATTTATTAAGCAAAATAATGTGTGGTTTATTTTCAATAATTTCATTTAAATCGGGGTTGCGGCTGCTTTGCGGAATTCTGGCATCTACCACTTCTGCCACGGCGTCAATCAAAGGCAAAATTTCCTTTATTTTACGCTTTGTTTTAGCCATATGTCCCGGAAACCATTGAATATTTTGTTTATTATCCATTTGCATCTTCCGTCCGTGTTATTTGTTGGTTAAAAGTCCCATTTCCCCAAAAGGAAAAATTCTAAACACCGCATGTCCCAAAACGTAACGCTTATCTATCATACCGTTATTACCTATACTTGTCGAACGGCTGTCAAGCGATACCGCACGGTTGTCTCCAAGTACAAAAATATGACCTTTTGGTACCGTTACAGGAAAATCAACACTGTGTTTTACGGTGGTTGGAGTGCTTATATAATCTTCTTCCAACGCAACACCGTCAACATACACTATTCCCTGTTCAAAATCAATATCAACCGTTTGATTTTCGGTTGCAATAACCCTTTTAATTATAGGCCCTGAACCTTCATTTATATCTTCGGTTGAGTTATACATATTGCGGGAAATAACCACAATGTCACTCTGTTTTGGCTCGTAAAAAAGGTTGGTTATAATAACCTTTTCGTTATGCTTTAACGTATCAAGCATAGAAGTGCCCGAAATGGTTGCAATTCTAAAAACAAAACCAAAAATAATTATAACAGTTATAAGCGCCACAGACACAACATCAAGCCACTCAAAAAAATCTTTTTTATTATCTTTGGTTTCTTGTTGTCTTTTGCGCTCACGCATTTGAGCCCTTGTTTCGCCCGCGTATATTTCGTTGTTTTCAAAGTTGTCGTTATTCATTTTATTCTCCAACTAATTTAAAAAATTTGGGGGACAAGTTTTCCAACCTGTCCCCCTTTAAGATTAAATCTTTTCTTTAACCTTTGCTGCCTTACCAACTCTGTCACGGAGATAGTAAAGTTTTGCTCTGCGAACTTGACCCTTACGTACAAGTTCAACCTTAGCAACTGAAGGTGAATGTACAGGGAATACACGTTCAACGCCAACACCGTAAGAAACACGGCGAACAGTAAATGTTTCAGCGATGCCACTGTTGTTTTTAGCAATTACAGTGCCTTCGAAAACCTGAATTCTTTCTTTTTCGCCTTCTTTGATGCGAACGTGAACTTTAACAGTGCTACCGATTAAAATTTCGGGAACATCTTTTTTAAGTTGTTCAGCAGTTAATTCCTTAATTACGTCCATGGTTTTTCCTCCTTAATTTTTTACCAGATGTTCATACGTCTAATACCAGAGGACCATCTGCTTCAATGTCGATTTTTTCGGCAAGAAGACACCCGTAAAGGTTCGGGTGAAATCAAATGCTCATATATTCTACCACAAAGCCCCTTAAAAATCAAGCATTATTTTCATATATTTGCTAATTTTTTCAAATTCAAAAATCGGCATACTGCAAAGTGTGGTGCCTTTGTTCAAACACCTCAATATCTATGATTTTTTCATTTTTCAAGCACAATTTTTCGCAATAATTAAACCATATTAAAGAATTCAATTCACAAAATTTGTTATTTTAATATCATACTATACGCCTAAATTGTTTAAAAATTATAACTTTTGACGGAAAGTTATCCACTTTTTGTTGTGGAAAAAATATTTTTTGTTAAATTTATACAAAAATCGCCCTAATTTTGCTTATACTAAATACTTGAATTTTTTTTGTAAATAATGTATTATATATAATAGAACTATCAAGGAGATGGAATAATGGCTAAAATTACACCTGCAAATCTTGCAGCACTTATTGAAAAAAAGCTTTCTCACAATCTTGGGGTATTACCCGAACAAGCATCAGATAAACTTTATTATAACGCTTGCGTTTTAGCACTTTTGGACCTTATGAACGAGCGCCGTGCTTCATTTAAAAAAGAGCGCAACGAAAAGGAAGCCAAAACTGTCTATTATATGAGTATGGAATTCCTTATGGGACGTTCGCTTAAAACCAACCTTTATAATATGGACCTTACCGACACCATGACAAAAGCGCTTAAAAAGTTTGGCGTTAAACTTGATAAACTTTACGATTTCGAGCCCGACGCAGGTCTTGGTAACGGCGGTCTTGGTCGTCTTGCGGCTTGCTTCTTGGAAGCGCTTTCAAGCGGCGGTTACTCATCGATGGGTTACTGCATTCGTTACGAACTTGGAATTTTCCGCCAAAAGTTAGTAGAAGGTTGGCAAACCGAAATGCCTGACTTTTGGCTACCGGGCGGCGGTGTTTGGCTTCAACCCAAGCCCGAAAGCGCCGTAAACGTTAATTTCGATGGTCAGGTTAACGACTGGTGGGAAAACGGCGACCACCGTGTTGAACACACAAATTATCAAACCGTTCGTGCAATGCCTTATGACCTTTGCGTTGCAGGTAAAGACGGTAAAACCGTAAACACACTTCGCCTTTGGAGCGCCGAATGTGAAGACTTTGATATGTCGGCATTTAACCAAGGTGAATACGTTCGTGCTATTGAACAACGTGCAATGGCTGAAAATATTTCAAAAATTCTCTACCCTGCCGACAACCACATCGAAGGCAAATCTTTACGTCTTCGTCAACAGTATTTCTTGGTATCGGCTTCTATTCAAGATATTCTCAACCGTCACTTACGTCATTACAAAACACTTGAAAACCTGCCCGAAAAAGTGGCTATTCACATTAACGATACCCACCCCACACTCGCCATACCCGAACTTATGCGTTTCCTTTTAGACGAATGCAGCTACAGTTGGGAAAAGGCGTGGGACATTGTAAAAGGTACCGTTGCATACACAAACCATACCATTATGCCCGAAGCGCTTGAATGTTGGCCTGAAAATCTTGTCAAAGAGCGTATCCCACGTGTTTACCAAATCATAAAAGAAATTGACCGCCGTTACAGAGATGAAGTTGTTTCAAAAACAGGTGACTTTGACCTTGCAGAAAAACTTTCTGTTGTTTCAAACGGTGTGGTTCGTATGGCAAACCTTTGTGTTGCTACCTGCCACGCAGTAAACGGCGTTTCTAAACTTCACAGCGAAATTATTGTTGATGAACTTTTCAAAGATTATGCAAAACTCACACCCGAAAAGTTCAAAAACGTTACAAACGGTATTGCTCACCGCCGTTGGCTTTGCTGCGCCAACCCCGAACTTACAAAACTTTTGTGCGAAACTATTGGCGACGGATTTATAACAAATGCCGGGGAACTTGAAAAGTTTATGGATTTCAAAGACGATAGTGCCGTTCTTCAAAAATTGGCAAAAATCAAACGCCACAACAAAGAACGTTTTGCTGCGTTTATTGAAAAGCAAAACGGCATTACCCTTAATCCCGATTCCATTTTTGATATGCAGGTTAAGCGTTTGCACGAATATAAACGTCAACACCTTAACGTTTTAAACATTATCAGCGATTATTTGTTTATTAAAAATAACCCAAATGCGCCTTTCACTCCTAAAACCTATATATTTGGTGCTAAAGCCGCTCCCGGATATTTACTTGCAAAACAAATTATTCAAATGATTTACAAATTATCAAAGGTTATTGAAAGCGACCCTATTGCACGTGATAAAATTAAAGTTGTTTTCCTTGAAGACTACCGTGTAACTATGGCTGAACTTATGATACCGTCTGCCGACCTTAGCGAACAAATTTCACTCGCTTCTACCGAAGCGTCGGGCACAGGTAATATGAAACTTATGATGAACGGCGCTATTACCATCGGTACAGAAGACGGTGCAAACGTTGAAATTCACTCAGCCGTGGGCGACGATAATATTATTATCTTTGGTATGCAAACACCTGAAGTTTTAAAACTTCAAAAGAGCGGATATACCCCAAGTGAATATTACAACAACAACGAAACTTTGCGCCAAGCGCTCGACTTTATTGGAGCAGGTTTTGGCGACCAGACGTTTGACGATATTTACAACACACTCAAAAATCACGATACCTATATGGCACTTGCTGACTTTGCCGATTACAGAAACGCTCAAGCAAAAGCCACTGCTTTGTATAACGACCGCCAAACATGGCAAAAAATGTCGCTTACAAATATAGCAAAATCAGGTATCTTCTCGGCCGACCGTTCCATTGCAGACTATGCGAAAGATATCTGGAACGCCGAACCAATTAAATGATTATGAACAAATATCCTTTTGATTCAAGAAATCCTTTATACCGAACACCGCAAGGTGCCATAGCCGAGGGCGAATGCCTTCGGCTAAGAGTTTTGCTCCATAAAGACACTGCGGCACGTTCGGTATTTTTGGTTTTTAAAAATGATAACGAAAGCGATTTTCACGAAATCGAAATGTCCCCCGCCGAACAAGAAGGTAATTACCGTTATTTCCAATGTGAAGTCACCCTTTCGGAAGGTCTTTATTGGTATTGCTTTAAATATTTGAGTGACTATGGCGAATTTTTAATTAAAAAAGGCGAACACTCACTCGGTTTCATCTGCCCCGAGGGTAATAATTGGCAATTAACCGTTTATAAAAAAGATTTTTCTACACCCGACTGGCTTGACGGCGGTATTATTTATCAAATTTTCCCTGACCGCTTTTTTAATTCGGGTAAAAAGAAAACCCGTGTGCCTAAAGACCGCTATATTATAAACGACTGGGAAAAACAACCCGAATATACCCAAGAAGACGATTTTAAATGTCTTGGAAACGACTACTACGGCGGTGATTTAAAAGGTATTGAAGAAAAATTGCCTTATTTAAAATCTTTGGGTGTTAACTGTATTTACTTAAACCCAATTTTTGAAGCGCATCAAAACCACCGCTACAACACAGCCGACTATATGAAAATCGATCCCACACTCGGCACCAAAGCCGACCTTGAACAACTTGTAAAATCGGCTAAAAAATATGGTATTTATATTATTTTAGACGGTGTGTTTTCCCACACAGGCGACGATAGTATTTATTTCAATAAACATAAGCGCTATAACTCGGTTGGAGCATTTGAAAATCCAGATTCACCCTACCGCAGTTGGTACACCTTTAATGATAGCAAGGTAGGTTACGAATCTTGGTGGGGTGTGCCCATACTTCCCGAAGTTAACGAAAACGACCCCGCTTTTACCGAGTTTATAACAGGAGAAACAGGTGTTATACGGCATTGGCTTAAAAAAGGTGTAAAAGGTTTTCGGTTAGACGTTGCCGACGAACTTCCCGACCAATTTTTAGATAACGTTCGCAAAGCGGTTAAAGCCGATTCTTGTGACAACTACCTTTTGGGCGAAGTTTGGGAAGACGCCACAAACAAAATAAGTTACGACAAACGCCGTAGATTTTTGCGTGGCGACCAACTTGACTCGGTTATGAACTACCCTTTTGCAAATGCAATTATTGATTATTTGCAAGGCGGAAATTCGAGAGCACTTATTGATATTGTACTTGAGATTTTGGAAAATTATCCGCCACAGTCAATTAAACTTTTAATGAACCACATCGGCACCCACGACACTCCGCGAATTTTAACCCGACTCGGCATTGGCCACGCCGACAATACCGACCGTGAGTGGCAGTCACTTCAGTCGCTCACAAAAGAAGAATATAAAAAAGCCGCCGCGCTTTTAAAAGTTGGCGCTATTATACAGTACACCTTGCCCGGTATCCCGTCACTCTACTACGGTGACGAAGCAGGTATGCAGGGCTTTGGCGATCCGTTCTGCCGTGGCACTTATCCTTGGGGCAAAGAAGATAAAGATATTTTAAAATTCTACAAATCTTTAGGAAAAATAAGACGTGGTTCAAAGGTTTTCGCATCGGGTGAGTTTATTCCCGTACACGCAAACTTTGGCGAAATTGCTTATATTCGCCAAAAGGAAGATGAAAAAATCTTAATTGCGGTTACCCGTTGGCACCAAGGCGCCCAAATAGAAATTCCAAAAGAATTTGAAAATGCAAAAGTGCTTTTGGGTGAAAAACCAAACGGCACAACCTTAAACCTCTCCCCTTACGGATATTCGGTTTTAAAAATTTAAATACTTTGCATTAAGCGAAAGTCCCCTTAATTAAAGGGGGCTTTTTTAATTTTTAAAATTTATTTTTATTGTCCCACTTATCGTACTTTAAATATCGTACAATAAAGATACAGTCAAACAAAGGAGAGATAAAAAATGGCAATTGCGTTAATAATTTTATGTTTAATAGTTCTTTGGATTTGCTTACCGCAAGGTAACAGCCGTAAAGGTTTTTGGGGTGTTTTGGCGGCTTTGCTTTATTTCCCGTTTGGTGTAATATTTGCCCTTGCAAAAAAATATAAATAAAGTAAAAGTTTTTTAAAAAAACACTTGACAAACATCAATTTGTACTATATAATAAAGAAAACGAACAAATGTTCGGGAGGTAAAACACTATGACATTTTTAGATATATTAAGAACTTTATTTGAAATTTCTTTGGTAGTAGGTCTTGTTTGGTGCATCTTTCACGAAGACCGTTTGGTTGCCCTTGAAGAAAAACTTTTTGCACGTATTCGCCGTAAACGTTTACGTGTAGTATCTCAAAGACAACACACAAGTTTTAATGTTTGATTTTTTCTTTCTTCAAAAGCGGGTAGTTATTCTTTTTAGAGTTGCTACTTGCTTTTTACTTTTTTATATTCTATAATCAATGTATCAAAGCATTGGAGTAAGTTATGTATTTTTCTTTTCAAAACCAAAAAAACGCTTTCACCGTTTTTAAAAATGCCACCTATTTAACATTTGAACCCCATGTTCACTCGCATATTGAACTTGCATTTATGGTAAGCGGCGGCAAGTCACGTGCCTTTGCCGACGAAAAGGCGGTGACAATAGAACAAGGCGATTTGTTTTTAACCTTTCCAAACCAAGTGCATTATTACGAAGATATTGAAAAGCCAATGAACGTTGTGCTTTTAATTGCTTCGCCCGATATTTGTCCGGAATTTAAACAATATTTTGAAAAATACTTACCCGAAAGCCCAATAATCAAAAACGCTGTAAATAACCCTCGCATAAAAAACGCAATTGAATTAATTTTAAACGCCAATTTAAATAATAAATTCAGCGAAACTTTTATTCGTGGAATTTTGCTTGTGATTTTATGTGAGTTTTTAAATTGCTCAACCCTTTTGCCAATAAAACCCCAAGGAACCGACACCGCAAAAGAAATTATCAACTTTTGTTACGAAAACTATATGGGTGACATTTCGCTCAAAAAAATTGCCGAAGCACTTCACATAAGCCACTATTACGTTTCACACCTTTTTGCGAAACGGCTTCGCATAAGTTTTAACGATTATATAAATTCATTAAGAATTAGAAAAGCGTGTGAACTGCTTAAAACCGATAAAATGTCAATTACCGAAATTGCTTTGTTTGTTGGCTACAATTCGGTGAGAACGTTTGACCGCTGTTTTCAAAAAATACGTGATATGACACCAAGAGAATATCGAAACTTAAAAAAAGAAAATGGTTCAAAATGAAAAACGCTCTTTGAGAACAGTTCTCTTTAATAGCAGTGAGATTTGGCACATAACCACCTTTTTGTAACAACATAAAACAAAACTACCCAAACAAGAGAAAAAACTCTTTTTTGGGTAGTTTTTTTGCGATATATTGCTTCGCAATGCGATATTTTTTACTTCGGAAAAATCGATATATTTACCTATCGGTAAATGCGATATGATATAAACCCCCTCACGCCCCTCAGGGCATATCGTGTGCGTAGCACATATCGAGTTTTACATATCGAAAATTCCGTTAGGAATTTATATCGCTGCATTGTGCTCCAAAGGACACAATGCAAAATGAACCATTTTCTTTATTTTTGCAAATATTCTTCGGCTTTATCGGCCGCAACTGCGCCGTCAGCCGCCGCAGTAATAACCTGACGAAGTGTTTTTGTTCTAACGTCACCCGCCGCAAAAACACCTTCTATATTAGTTTTTGTTGTTTCATCGGCAATTATATATCCGCTGTCGTCAAGCGATATGTCTTTCAAAAACTCGGTTGCAGGCCTTCTGCCAATGCTTATAAACACACCGTCACACAAAATTTCCTTTTCTTCGCCCGATTTTATGTTAGAAATTTTTACGCCTTTAAAACTGCCGTCACTTATAAATTCACGAACACTGCTATCCCACAAAAATTCAATGTTCTCTGCTTTCATAAGTGGCTCGTGATAAATTTTAGTCGCCCTTAAAGTGTCACGTCTGTGAATTAAATACACTTTTTTGCAAAGACGGGATAGATAAAGCGCATCCGCCGCAGCCGAATTACCGCCGCCCACAACTGCCACCGTTTTATCTTTGTAAAATCTTCCGTCACAATGAGCGCAGTAGTGAACACCTTGCCCCACAAGTTCGGTTTCACCCCGAAGCCCCAACTCTCTGGGATTTGCACCCGTTGCAATAATTACAGTTTTAGCATAAAAGTCACCGCCAAAAGTGGTGATTTTTTTGATTTTACCTTCAAGTTCAACTTCTAAAATTTCATTATATTCGGTCTTGGCGCCAAAACGCTCGGCGCCTTGTTGCATTTGCATACCAAGTGTGAAACCGTCAACACCTTGGGGAAAACCGGGGTAATTATCAATATCGCCTGTAAGTGTCATTTGTCCGCCTGCTGAAATTTTTTCAATTACCAAAGTTTCAAGCCCTGCTCTTGCGGTATATAAAGCCGCAGTATAACCCGCAGGTCCGCCACCTAAAATTATAACATCAAAAACTTTTTCCATTATTTCACCTCAAACTTTTGACGGTCACGTTCAATCTGTTTTTTATAGCGGTCTTCTTCAGAAAAAATGCAACCGCAGTATTTTTGCATATAAAAGCCCTTTTGTCTCGCCAAGTTATTGCCTTCACGAAAATTTGGTCTAAAATCACGGTATAAAAATTTAACACCGTATTTTTGGGCGTATCTCTCCCCTGCCGATTTTATTGACTCGTGGTCTTGGTATAAACTTGCAAGCAACGTTGTTGTAAAATACCCGTAACCGTTTTCGGCGGCAGTTTTTGCAGTTTCTTCCAAGCGGTGAAGGTAACAATAAACACACCGCCCATCTATATTATCGGCAACTTTTTTCACAAACTGGCGAAGTCCGTAATTTTCATTAACCAAAACAGGCAAATCTTGACTTTTTGCATATTCCAAAAGACAATCACGACGGGCTTCATACTCTTTGTAAGGGTGGATGTTGGGGTTGAACCAAAAAAGCGTTAAATCGGCGCCTTCGTTTTTAAGCGGTTCTATACACGAAAGCGAACAAGGCGCACAACATACGTGAAGTAATACTTTCATAAAAACTCCTTATAAATTTACAATAATAGGCATAATACCGTTTTCTTCTATATCAATTACGGCATACGATTCGTGAAAATCTCGCCCACAAGCGCATGAGCCCGGATTCACAATGTAAATACCGTCTTCATATAATATTTTAGATATATGGGTGTGACCGTAAAGTGCAATTTGGCAACCGTTTTGCTTGGCGGTTTCTTTAAGACGTTGGATACCGTATTTCACCGAAAGCGTGTGCCCGTGAGTGTAGAAAATTTTTGTATTCCCAACCGTTTGCACCGCACTTGACGGAAAGGCAGAAAAATAATCACAGTTTCCGCTCAAAATATGAAACCGTTTGTTTGTGAATATATACCGCAAATCTTCAATGTCTGCAGCGCAGTCACCAAGAAAAAACACGTCGCAAGCATCAGGTTGAGCATATAAGATTTTCTCAACAATATCGCTTCTTTTGTGCGAATCGGAAATTACAACAATTCTCAAACCTTTCACCCTTTACATCAATTTCATCTAAAATCTTACTTTTTCAAATAAGAAGTAATCAAATTAAACTAAACGCATAATTATATCATAGGGGGGATTTTTTTGAACGACCAAAAACATCTTTTTGAAAAAATGGCAAACCAAAGCGGTGGAAAATTCGACCGCAAAACGCTTGAAAAAGCCGCTAAAACCCACAATGCAAATGACCTTGTAAAAAATTTGTCGCAACAAGACAAACAAAAACTTGAAAACATTTTGTCCGACAAAGAAAAACTCAAAAAAGTGCTTGAAAGCCCCGAAGCAAAAATGCTTTTAAAACTTTTTGGCGGAACGGCTTCTCCTAAAAACGAGCCGTATGGTCAAGCCGACAATTCAAAATCAGCACAAAACTCCAAAACGGATTGGGTGCCGAGGCACTCGGCTAACGGGGGCAAAAATGGATGACTTAAATAAAAAACTTGCCGATATACTAAACAATCCCGAAAGTATGAACCGTGTAAAAGAAATGGCAGAAAGCATACTTTCTCAAAATGAAAGTCCGCCTCAAGACGACTCGGTTTTTGGTAACGTTAACAGTGACGAACTAATGAATATAATGTCAATAGTTTCAAAACTGAACCAAAAAAACGATGATGCGAGAACCAACTTGCTTTCGGCATTAAAACCGCATTTAAGCGAACCCAAACGGGAAAAGGTTGACACCGCCATAAAGATTTTACGGCTATTAGACCTTTTACCCATACTAAAAGAAAGCGGTATATTAGGTAAACTAATATGAACAGTAAAAATTTTTCTGAAAAACAGCAACGTGCCATTGAGCAAATGTTTGATATGAACAAACGAAGCACTTCATCGCCAATGCCAAATCCCGAAAAGCCAAATCAACCGCCAAAGCCCCCAAAAACCGATAATTCGTTTTTGGGCGGTTTTTCACTGCCTTTTTTAGACAATTTAAAAAAAGACGGTGATATGACCTTAATACTTGGTATTTTGCTATTACTTTTAAGCGAAAAAGCCGACAAGCGACTTTTGTTTGCATTAATTTATATTTTACTTTAAAAGAGCATATTTATTTTAAATATGCTCTTCTTTTTTGTACCAATTATAAAAATATTCACAAACAAAAACCACAATAAAACAACCTATTGTTAAAAGCGTATTGCCTACACTTATATTACTGTGCAAATAATCTGTTTCAGAAAACAAATTTATAATAATTGTCGGCAAAGAACAGGTTATGCAAAGCGTTGCCGCAATAAACCCATAGCAAACAACCTTTTTACCTGCTTTTTTAGCATCAATATTATTATAAAGACGCGCATAATTTATAAAGAAAATCATTAAAACACAATAACTTGCCATAAGCAACACATTATCACTTATTATTGAAAGCGCCGATATGTTTATAAAAGTGAATATTGTTTTCACAACCGCATATATTGCAGGTATTATGTGAAGCATTGGCGGAATTTTAAACTTTAACAAACTTTGCAAAAACAAAACCGAAAAATAAATCGCCGTAAAAACAGTTACAAATTTCACAATAAGCACATGCCACGGCGGCATTGCAAAAGACATTACTTCACCAAAAAGTTCTACAAAAAGTCTGCTTGCAACAAAGCCCGAAGAAACACCTAAAAGCAAATTTGTTTTTGGGGCGGTTTCAAAACTTTCTTTACCGCCCAAAGATATCACCGTCATTATTACACAAGCCAAAAGCATAACTAAAAGCAATAAATAGCCCAATATTTCTTCAGAAGGTATAAAAAAGCCGTTGGCAAAATCTATGGTTTTGATTATTTGAAAAAATCTTGCAGCCACGCAAACGGGCAACACAATTAAGAAACAAGACAAAATTCTTTTTATATTCATTTTTCTACTCCAAATACATTTAATTAACTTATTATACATATATTTAATATTATAATGTGATTTTAAAAATGTCAACATCAATGTAAAAAAAGAAGGTGTTTTTATGAAAAAAATATTTATTTTAAGTGTGAGCTTACTTGCAAGTTTGCTTTTAATTCCTCTAACTGCTACAACCAAAAAAACCGAACCCTTAACCGCTTTGCAAACAAGTGTGCCAATACAACCCCCAAAAAATCCCCAAACAATAAAGGTTTTAATTTCAAAAACAGGAAAAACAGAAGAAATTGCTTTAGAAGATTATCTTTTTGGGGTGGTAGCGGGTGAAATGCCGGCGCTTTATGAAGCCGACGCTTTAAAAGCCCAAGCAATTTGTGCTAATACATTTTTGCAATGGCGTAAAAAAGAAAACGCACAAAAAGGTTATGATATATCCGATAATTACACCGTTGACCAATGTTACGTATCAAAAGATGAGGCACGTAAAAAATGGGGTTCAAAAGCGGACGAATACGAATCCAAAATTAAAGAGGCAATAAAAGAAGTAAAAAACCAAACCCTTGCGTATAACGGCGAAATCATACTTTCGGTTTATCACTCGGTTTCAAGCGGAAAAACCGAAAGCGCCAAAAACGTTTGGGGAAAAGATTATCCTTATTTACAAGCGGTTGACAGCAGTGCCGACAGGCAAAGCGAACACTGTGTGTCTAAAAACACCTTTACTTTAGAAGAATTAAAAACCGCCTTGTCACTTGCAACACCGCAAAACGCTTCGCAAAACATATTCTCAAATTTTGACCGCACACAATCGGGCATAGTGAAAACTGTAAAAATTTTGGACAAAGAATATAAAGGCCAAGAAATCAGAACCGCCCTTAACCTTAAATCTTCAAATTTTAAAGTAAAGTTCGAGAACGGAAATTACAATTTCACCGTTTACGGTTACGGTCACGGGGTTGGTATGAGCCAAAACGGCGCAAATGAAATGGCAAAGCAAGGCAAAACTTATGAAGAAATTCTAAAACACTATTATACCGGAACAGAGATTATTAATTCGTAATTCCAAATTAAAAAAATCCCGACAAAAGTCGGGATTTTTAATATTATACTTTCTTAACGCCTATGGTAACCTTTTGGTCATTGATATCCCATTCACGAGTAAAGCCAACCGCTTCACCAACGCTCAAGGAATCTGCCAAAGTATCCCCTGCTATATCGACAGTTTTGCGAGTAGCAATATCACAAACAACTTCACTGCCTGAAATTGTGATTTCAATATGGTCAGTCACGTTGAAATCTGCTTCCTTACGCATTGTTTGAATTTTGCTTATAATCTCACGAACAAAGCCCTCTTCGATGAGTTCTTCGGTAAGAACTGTATCAAGCGCTACAGTAATACCCTTATCACTTACGGTGAAGAAGCCCTCTTTTTGCGCAGCATCTATAAGCAAGTCTTCTGCCTCAAGTTCAATATCACCTGTTGAGAGTGTGAGTGTTAACTTTCCGCTTTCGTCAAGTTGCTTTTTGGCGGCATTGCCATCAATAGCAGCCAAAGCATTTCTGATTTCGCCAAGTTGTTTGCCAAACTTTGGTCCCAAAGTTTTAAGTTGTGGTTTAAAGGTATAACTTACAAAATTGTCAACTTCACCTGTGAAATCAACGTTTTTAATGTTAAGTTCTTCTTTAATAATATCAATAAAACTTTGTTCAACTTCGCCGTCAAGTTTCACATACATTGTATTAAGCGGTTGACGGTTTTTACGGCTTGAACCGTTACGAGCCGAACGGCCAAGAACAACTATATCAAGAACCTTTGCCATTTGGTCTTCAAGGTTTGTGTCGATACGTGTTTCGTCAACTTCTGGGAAGCGGCAAAGGTGAATACTTTCAGCCGCAGTTTTATCCACACTTATAACAAGATTTTGATAAATGTTTTCTGCCATAAACGGAATCATTGGAGCGGCAGTTTTTGCAGTTACAACAAGTGCGTGATAAAGTGTCATATAAGCCGCAATTTTATCATCGGTCATATCTTGTACCCAATAACGTTCTCTGCCACGGCGTACATACCAGTTACTCATTTCATCAACAAATTCCTGCAAAGCACGTGCGGCTTCGGGGATACGGTAATTGGCAAGGTTTGTATCAACAGTTTTAACCATTGAATTAAGTTTTGACAAAAGCCACTTATCCATAACTGTCAATTTGCAGTCATCAAGATTATATTTTGTGGGGTCAAACTTATCTATGTTTGCATAAAGAACGTAGAAAGCATAAGTATTAAAGAGTGTGCCCATAAACTTACGCTGACCTTCAACCACGGTCTTACCGTAAAACGTACCTTCGCTGGTCTCGATCCGTTTGGGCTCTGCCCGCAGATCCATGGATTTCACTTCCGCGTATTCGGTTTTTGCCCCGAAGCGCTCTGCGCCCTCCTGCATCTGCATGCCAAGGGTAAACCCGTCTATTCCCTCCGCAAAACCGGGG
>SVOX01000026.1 GCA_015066165.1 Oscillospiraceae bacterium
CTACGAAGGTTGGCCGGCAATTATCCGTGCAGTAAACACTACCGACGCTATGTCGGCTACAATTGAAGAAATCCCTTACAAAGTTCTCCACAAAATTACCGACCGTATAACCAAAGAGGTTGACGGCATTAACCGTGTTCTTATGGACTTAACTCCAAAACCGGTTGGAACTATCGAGTGGGAATAAACACTTCACGCGTCCGGTGGACGATGAAGTGAAGTGTTTATTAGCGCCGCGGTCGACAGGTGCGCCGCGCTCCAAGCGAGCGCAACGTCGGGCACCGCAAGAGGGCACCTTTAGGAGCGAAGCGATATGCGTCCGGTGGACGATGAAGTGAAGGAAAATTTATAAAACGTTATTAAACGGCCTTGTGTTAACAAGGTCGTTTTTGTTTTGAATTATATGCATTGATAGTAGTGTAATATTGACATTAATAACATAATAATATATAATTATTTATGTGTCATTTAAAAATAATTATCATATTTTTAGTTTTTACGGAGTGTTTTTATGAAAAGAATTATCTCAACAATTTTAATTACTTTAATGGTTTTTTCTTCTGTGTTTGTGTCGAATATGAGCGTTTTGGCAGAAGAAGTTAGTGAATCACCGCAACCCGACGGTAATGAAACTTACGAGCATCAAGGAGTAGTTTCTTTAGAAGGTAAAAAAATTATGGTGGTTGGTAACTCTATGGTATATTACGGCAACTGCGTGATATACGGTGACCAAGGCGAAAAAGACGAAGGTTACCTACACCAACTTATCAAGCAACATGATGATAACGTTACCGTAATTGACCATACCTATTCGGGAAAGAAACTTGACTATATTTATGATAATTATATCTCAAAATTAAGCGAAGAAGAACTTGATGTTGACTATTTAGTATTGTCTGAAGGTAATCAATATAATGATAATCTCTTGGGTACGGTTGAAAAATATTTAGCCCTTTTCCCTGAAGACGTTGAGTTCAGATTTTTAAGACAACCCATGATGTTTGAAAGCGATTTGCCTTGCCTTT
This sequence comes from Oscillospiraceae bacterium, assembly GCA_015066165.1. Classification (GTDB taxonomy): domain Bacteria; phylum Bacillota; class Clostridia; order Oscillospirales; family Acutalibacteraceae; genus UBA737. The sequence goes on from SVOX01000026.1 coordinate 1,026, forward strand.
TTGAAGGTGTTCAGGCGCTTCGTGATAACGGCTATATAGTTGTTGACTGGGGACAAATGGTATATGATATTCACTCCGGTAGCAAAGAAGTGCCAGGTGCTGTTTCGGAATTTAACCGTTGCAGTTTTATGAAAGAAAATCTTGGATTTAAAAACGGCGAAGGAACAGTTCACGCCAGCGGCAGAGACGGGGACAGAAACCATCAAAACCCGCTTTCAGGTTATATAACAGCGCAAATGTTATATTCTTCGCTTACTAACCGTTCGGCCGTTCTTACCGATTATCAGTTTTGTTACGATATTGGAATACATAGATATTTCAATATAGACAATTTTGCAAAAATCCATTATACAGACCCTGAAAACCCCACAAATTTCCATAAAATTTTCCGCTCACCCCAAGATATGTTGGGTTTGCAAATTTTGATAGACGAATATTTAGCAACAGAGGGTATTCACACTTTAACTGTTCAAGACGAGGTAAAGCCGACTTGTACAAGTGTTGGTTTCACACGTGGAAGTTATTGCAAAATATGTCAAAAAGCGGTTGAAGAGCAAACCTTTATACCTATAGATGAAATTGGCTCTCACAAGTTAGAAACTACAGTTGGCATAGCCCCAACTTGCACCAAAGAGGGTAAGAGTATTGGTATTTCTTGTGAACTTTGCGGTGAGGTTTTTGCTAAAAGTGAAACCATTGCCCCAACAGGACATTTGATTAAGGAAGAGGTAACCAAGGCAACAACCAGCAAAGACGGTAAGGTTGTGGAGATTTGTCAATATTGTGACGAAGTTATTGATATTGATATAATTGAAAAGATAAAGTCAATTTCGCTTTACAATTCGGTTTATACTTATTACGGAACAGTAAAAAATCCAACACCAATTGTCACTGATACAAGCGGTAGAAAACTTAAAAAGGATCAAGATTATACCGTTACTTATCCTGACGGAAGAATTGAAATAGGCGATTATAAAATTAAGGTTACCTTAAAAGGAAATTATAAAGGTAGCAAAGAACTTATATTTAAAATTCGTCCTGACGGTGTTAAAAATTTAAAATCAACTGCAACGGCAACCACCGTAAATCTCACTTGGGACGGTGTTCCTAAAGCTACAAAGTACAGAATTTACAAGTACGACAGTAAATCTAAAACTTATAAAAAGGTTGCAGATACAAAAAATACAAGTTATAAAATCACTGGTCTTAGCCGTGGTACTAAATATAAATACAGAGTAAGACCGTGCGCCCGTATAAACGGTACAGATTATTATTCTGATAAATACGAATACACAACTGCTATTACCAAGCCAAAAACCGCAAAAATCACAAGTGTTTCTTCAACTAAATCCAAAACCGCACTTGTTAAATGGAAAAAAGTTACTAATGCTGAAAGGTATGAAATAATTTGTTCAAGAAGTAAGTCGTTTAAAAACGCAAAAACAGTGACCGTTTCCAGCAAATATACCAAAGCCACAATTAAAGGTTTGTCCAAAGGTAAAAAGTATTATTTTAAGGTACGTGCTTATAGATCGTTATCTTCGGTTAAGGTATATGGTAATTACTCAAACGCAAAGTCTAAAAAGATAAAATAGAAGTAAAGAAAAAGGCAGGGGAAACCCTGCCTTTGAATTTTTAAAAAACACTTGAAAGTGTTTTGGATTTGCTGTAAAATTATAATGCTATTATTTTGCAGTAAAGGAGAATGTTTATGTCTAAAAAAATAATAAGTGTGTTTATGACTTTGTTTTTTATTGCATCTATTTTTGCAAATGCTTCTATGACAACCTTTGCAAAGGAAACACTTAAAATTACAAAGTCGCCTAAATCGGTTACTGTTGCTAACGGTAAAAAAGCAAAAGTAACAGTAAAGGCAAGTGGTGACGGCGTAAAATACACTTGGTATTATAAAAACAACGGTGCTAAAAAATACAAAAAAACTTCTGTCAAATCAAAAACCTATACTGTAAAAATGAGCAATAAAATAAGCGGTAGAAAAGTCTATTGTTTGATTAAGGATAAGTATGGTAACAAGTTGAAAACCAAAGTTGTAACTCTTACAAGCAGTAGCGCTTTAAGAATTATAAAGCAACCGTCTGCAGTGAGTGCGGGACATAACGTTAAAGCCAAAGTTACCGTAAAGGTTAAAGGTAAAGGTGTAAAATACACTTGGTATTATAAAGATAACGGCACTAAAAAGTATAAGAAGGCATCTACAAAATCGAAGACTTATTCGGTTAAAATGACCGAAAAAATAGACGGCAGAACGGTTTATTGTTTGGTGAAAGATAAATATGGCAAAAAGATGAAAACAGTGTCGGTTAAACTGTCGTTAAAACACAGTTATAATAGCGGAAAAATCACTACTGTTGCAACTTGTCAAAAAACGGGTGTAAAGGTTTATACATGTAACGTTTGCAAGGTTACAAAAAATGAAATAATACCTAAGACATTGCATACACTTGATAACGGAACAGTTGTTAAAGATTCGACTTGCGCCGAAGAAGGCATAAAATTCTTTGGTTGTAAAAACTGTTTTCAAGTAGTAAAATTTGAAAAGTTGAGTAAAAAACCTCATACTTCTGATGAAGGTACAATAACAAAACCTGCAACAGTTTTTGAAGAAGGCGAAAAAACTTTTAAGTGTATATATTGTCCTGCTGTAATCAAGGTTGAAAAAATTTCAAAAGTTGAAATTGGTGGAGGTTCTTCCAATTTGCCTGAGGAAAATATTGTGGGCGGTAAGTCATGGCTACAAGTTTTGGAGTCTATGCCTAAAAATTTGCAGGGTACAAATCTCGTTATGTATAACTGGTACCCCGCTTCTGAATATACAGGCGCTCCTGCAGTTATTGAAAATTTCTCAAAGCAAACCGGTATTAAAGTTGAGTGGCGAACAATTACTTATTCAAATTATTTTACAAAACTTCCGGCTTTAATAGCTTCGGGAGAAAATATTCCTGATATAGCAAGACTTCGTGGTCCGCAACCGGCGTTTTTACAAAATTTTCAACCTCTTAATAAAATTGGATACGATTTTTCTGACGGTGCTTGGGACCAAGATATTATGAAGATGTACACGTATGGAAGTAATACGTATGCAACCACGCTTAAAAACACACATCTTGGTTCGCCAAATTTAATGTTATATAACAAAGCACTTATTGATAAATATGAATTTGAAGACCCATATACACTTTGGAAAACGGGTAAGTGGAACTGGGATAAATATATTGAGATGTGCCGTGATTTTAAGGGACTAACAGGTAATAACGGTTCTTGCGGAGAAGGTCACTTTAGATTTTATACTGCAATGCATGGTATTCAGGGTGCTATTTCGCATAACGGTAAACAATTTTATAATGCTATGAAAGAAAAGCTATTCTTAGAAGTTCATCAAAAACTCGGTGATTTATATAATAATGAAAAACTTTTCGCTTTTGGCAGCGGTGAAAGATTTGATGACGGAAAGGTACTTTTCTCAACCGGTGATGGTGTTACGCTTAGAAGGAAAAATTCATATTTTGGCGCTTTAAAAAATGCTAATACGTTATATGCAGTTCCTTGTCCCGAAATAAATGGCCAAAGCAAATATTACCAAGGTTTTAATCAAATTGAAGCGTACGGAATAGCACTGGGTGCCCCCAACGCTGAAGCAGCTCCATATTTTTTAAGATATTTCCTTGATGGCAGTAATTACGAACTATCAGATTTCTTTGTAAATGAGCAAAATCTTGAAGTTTATAATTGGTGTATGCAACAAACCAATAAAATATATGCTTATGGTTATCCTGTAGGTATGGGAGGCACTTATAATACTAATAGTATTGAAGTACAAACAGGCGCACAAATGAAGTCTTTTATTGATGCTAATTACGGCATAACGGATAAATCGGTTTGTGAATATAATGAAATAGCATCACGGCTTAAAAATAAATAAAACTAAACGGCAGGTGGAACCTGCCGTTTTATTTTTTGATAAGTTTTATTATTAAATTTATAAATGAACCAAAACACAAACCTAATACCGATATTACTAAATACCAAACTGCGTGAATTAGCGCCGATTCGTTATAGTAAATAAATACCGAAGGTATAAATAAAAGTGATATAAAAAAAGGATAAAGAAATTTTAAATTAGTTTTTGATAATATTCCAAGGGCAAATGACAAAATAAAGGTTGCCAAAATTATTAAAAATACCATTCCCATAGCATCGGTAGGCCCTGCAAATAAAGGGAAAATGTAAAACATAAATAATTGGAAAGCAGTAATTATTATTTCTTTTAAATATTTTTTCATACATTTTCTCCTTTAACTTTATGCTTTTATTTTAGCATAAGTAAGCAAGAAAGTAAACAAACAAAACCATCTACCTTTTGGGTAGATGGTTTTTGCTATTTAAAGGTTATGAATTTGTATGATTCTAAAATCTCGAAATATTTTACAAGGCGGGGATATAACGGCTCTGCCTTTTCGCCGAAATGCTCTTCAACCTGTTTGCCAATTTGGAATATATCTTTTTCACCATCGATTAAAGGCCACACGAAACTGCCGATTTCTTCAAGATGGATGTAACTGATTTTTGGCTTTTTAAAAAGTTTTTGAGCGATGCGGTTAAATACGCCGTTGTTTTCTATTTCAAGTGTTACACCGTTTTGGTCTTGAGACCAATTAATATTTTGGTTTAAAACGGGAACTTTTTCGACAAAGTTTTCATTTTTATTTTTCATTTTAGTTTTTACGCTTTTTGAAAACGGTGAATGAAAGGAGTGTTAAAATAATAACACCAAAGAGCAATAAACCGCCAATATTTGATACGGCAGGATTTATGAACTTTGAAAGGTCGATAACTTTGTCGATGCCAAAAATTGCAAAGAATGCAAGAAGGATACCGACAAGACCTTCACCCGCAATCATACCGGACGAGAATAGGATACCGTCGTTTACAATTTCGTCTTTGTTTTCTTTTTTCTTTGAAAGTTTTTCAACAAGCAAACGAACAAGACCGCCAACCATAATACAAGCATTGAGTTGAACAGGGAGATATACACCAATTGCAAAAGGAAGAACAGGAATACCAACAAGTTCTACCACAACTGCAATAAACACACCTGTAAATACAAGAGCCCAAGGTAGATTACCACCCATAACACCTTCAATGATGAGTTTCATAAGGGTTGCCTGTGGTGCGGCCAAAGCATCAGAACCGAAGCCCCATGCCTTGTCTAAAAGGAAGAGAGTACCGCCAATTGCCAACGCAGCGGCAACAACACCTACAATTTCACCGCATTGTTGTTTTTTAGGTGTAGCGCCTAAAATGTAACCTGTTTTAAGGTCTTGTGAAGTGTCACCTGCGATAGCTGAAACGATACATATAATTGAGCCGATAGCAATGGCGCTTGCCATACCGGTATAACCTGTCATGCCTGTAAATTTAAGAATGAGAGTTGCGATTAAAACGGTTGCTATTGCCATACCTGAAACGGGGTTGTTACTGCTTCCTACAAGGCCTACCATACGTGAAGATACGGTTGCAAAGAAGAAACCAAAAACAACTATTATAAGCGCACCGATAAAACTTACCGGTATAGCAGGTATAAGCCAAATTGCAATAGTTAGAACAAGAATGGCAATAAGTACAATCTTTATGTTAATATCTTTAGCGGTACGTTCACCCGAAGCTACGCCTGCGCCTGTCATACTTTTCATAGCGCCTGAGAAGGTTTTAACTATAAGCGGTAATGACTTGATAAGACTAATAATACCACCGGCAGCCAAAGCACCTGCACCGATGTAACGGATATATGAGCCCCAAATAGCACTAGCCCCGCCTTCAGCAAACATTTGACCGATTGTTGCGTCAACGCTTGGATAAAGGATGCTGTTTTTGCCAAAGAGAACAATAAGCGGAATGAGTACGAGCCAACTAAGTACGCCGCCTGCAAACATATACGAAGCAATTCTTGCACCGCAAATGTAACCAACGCTCATTACTGCGGGGTAGATTTGTGTGCCGATTTCACCTGCAAAACCTTTTACTTTGCCTGAAATTTCGCCCGAAACCACTTTAAGACCGTCGATTATGAACTTAAAGAGAGCGGCAAAGCCCATACCTGCAAATACTGTAGAAGCACTTGAACCGCCTTTTTCACCTGCTAAAAGAACTTCCGCACAAGCGGTTCCTTCAGGATAAGGAAGAGTCCCGTGTTCTTTTACGATAAGCGCATTGCGAAGGGGTACCATGAAGAAAACACCTAAAAGACCGCCGATTAAAGCGATTAAAGTGATTTCAACAAGGTCGGGCTTGTCCATTTTACCTTCGGCTGCCCATAAGAACAAGGCGGGGAGGGTAAAGATAGCACCTGCGGCTAAAGATTCACCTGCAGAGCCAACAGTTTGAACAATGTTGTTTTCCAAAATTGAGTTACGGCGTAAAATCATACGGATAACGCCCATAGAAATTACTGCCGCAGGAATTGATGCCGACACAGTCATACCAACACGCAAACCAAGATAAGCGTTTGCAGCACCGAATATAACTGAAAGTAAAATACCCATAATAATAGAAGTAACTGTTATTTCTGGGGTGATTTTACTTGCCGGAACATAGGGTTTGAATTCAGTATTTTTTTCCATAACTTCTCCTTAATTAAATTTTATAGTAACACATAAATTTTATCATAAAGCGATAATAAAATCAATTATAATTTACAATTCGCTTAAAACTTTTAAAAGAAGATTAAAGGTTTTGACAGCCGAAGAAATGCTGAGCTTTTCTTTTGGGGTGTGAACGTCAAACATATTAGGTCCTACCGATATGCAGTCAAGGTCTTTAATAGTAGAAGAAAAGACAGCACATTCAAGACCTGCATGTATTGCTTCAACTTTAATGTCGCAACCGTTTTGCTCTTTGTAGCATTTTTTATATATTTCACGCAAGGGGGAATTTTCATTATATTCCCAAGGTGGATAATAGCCCGAAACATCACAAGTGGCACCAACTGTTTTTGCAACTGATATAAGTCGGTTTTCGAGATATTTCATAGCCGATTTTTTACTGCTTCTAAGTGCAAAAGCCAACGAAACGGTATTTTGATTTGTTTTTAAAACTCCTAAATTTAGTGAAGTCTCAACAAGCCCTTCAATTTCGGCACTCATTTCCATAATACCGTTGGGTACAATGTTCAAAAGGTTTAATAAGTTAGTGGTTGAGTTATCATCAAGGCATAAAGCGGTATAATTATCAACTTTATAGTCAATTGAAATATCATTTTCCCGTGATTTGAGTTCGGCATATAAAGTGTTGCGGTAATTATTTAATTCTTCTATAACAGCACTTTGATTATTTGTTATAATTTGGGCGGTGCTGCTGCTTGGAATAGCGTTAAGTTTTGTACCGCCGTTTACTGATACAATATTAAATTCGCAAGTGCAAAGTAAGTGGTTTAAAATTCTTGCCATTAAAATATTTGCGTTTACTCTGCCTTTGTTTATTTCCACGCCCGAATGACCGCCTAAAAGTCCGTCTATGGTTAAAGTAATAACTGCACCGCTTTTTTCTTGTGTAGTAAATGGTAATTTTAATACAGTGTCTTGCCCGCCGGCACACGAAACGGTTAAAATATCGTCACTTTCAGAGTCGAGATTAATCATTTTTTTGGCTTTTAAAATACTTGTATCTAAAGCGTTTGCTCCTAAAAGACCGATTTCTTCATCGGTTGTAAAAATGGCTTCAATAGGCGGGTGGGGGATATCAGTTGAAGATAAAATTGTCATAATATATGCCACTGCAATACCGTTATCACCACCGAGTGTTGTTCCTTTGGCTTTTATAAAATCGCCTTCGTTATAGATTTCAAGTCCGTCTTTTTCAAAATCAATAACAGTATCACTCTCGCATTGGCAAACCATATCAATATGACCTTGCAATATAATTGGTTGCGCATTTTCAAGGCCGAGCGTACCGTTTTTAAAGATGACTAAATTGTTGGAATTATCACGAATGTATTGAAACGAGTGTTTTTGGGCAAAATTTTTACAGTAATCGGCAATTTTTTCCATATTGCCCGAACCGTGTGGAATTGCGCAAATCTCTTTGAAATATTCAAATACTTTATTTTGATTATTGTTAAGGTCTAATGTTTTTAAATCTAACATACAAAACTTCCTTTATAAAATATAGTAAGAGTATATCATAAAATGCTGATATTTTCAATTAAAAGGGGTATTTTTGTTGAAAATATTTAAGGGTTTTGATATAATTAAATCACAGTTATAAAAGGTGGCTTATGAAATGTCAAAAAATATAAAAAATAAAACTTTATATGCGGTATTGGCGGCGCTTTTCACAGCGCTTATTGCTGTTTTTGCCCAATTTCAAATACCCACACCCTTTTTTCCGTTAACACTGCAAACTTTTGCGGTTGCACTTTGCGGTTATACTTTAGGGGTTAAATATTCACTTTTTTCGGTTTTGGCATATATGCTTTTGGGACTGTGCGGCGCACCTGTGTTTTCGTCATTTTGCGGTGGCGCTCACCATTTTACCGACCCACAAGGCGGCTTTTTAATAGCATTTCCAATTTTGGCAGTATTTTGTGCGCTATCTCATAAACTTAAAAGACCTATTCAAAAAATCGGTTTAGGTATTTTGGGTGTTGCGGTTATGTATGTTTTCGGCGCCGTGCATTTTATTGCTGTTACAGGCATTAAGTCAATTGCGGCGACGGTGCTAATGTTTTTCGCCACATTTGTCAAAGACGTTTTGCTTGTATTGTTTGGGTTTTATGTATCTAAAATATTAAATCGCAGAATATTAAAAAACGGCACTCGTTAAAGTGCCGTTTAATTTTTATAAAATATATAGTCCCGAGTTTAAAATTACAAATCTATGATTTGCGGCTTTTGTATATTGCAAAACTTCTTCGGGGAAATCGTGTTCATTGAGCACAGCATAAGTTTCAAGATTAATTTGAGTAAGTTTTTTAGAACCCTTGTTGCAAATTGTTGCAACGTCGCCTTCAAGAAATATGCTTTTTGGTTTATCAAAAGGTGAAGATTTACCGCCTATTCGCAATTCTTCACGCATATTGCTGAGATTGTAACGGAGCAGTGCGTTACAGTCAGAAAAACACGCCCAAAGTGAATGCTTGTGGATTGCAATATCGGTTGCTGTGAAAGAACGGTAGGTCAGATTACCTTGCCAGGTAACAGTTGAATCGGTGTCGATAAGTTTTGCAATACCGTCTTTTGAAAACAGCAAAATTTTTCCGCTTGGAAGCACAATTGAACGTGCGGTAATATAATTATCGCAATGCTTGATTATTGTATTATAGTTATTGCCGAATTTGGCGGCAAGGTAAACGTTTTTGGTTATATCTGTCATTCTTCCGTTTTCAAAAGAAATCATTTTATATCCAACAACAATTTCTTTATCTTCGGTTGAATCTATGCAATATGAAAAGAGAATTCCGTTTGACAAAGGCAAAATTTCATATACTTCACCTGCAAAAATTTGTTTCATACGTTAATTCTCCTTATCATTTTTTAACATTTTTTGAGCCGCTAAAAGCACCCCTGCGTGAGCGCTGTGGAAGTTAAGACCGCCTTGCATCCAAGCGGCATACGGCGGACGTAAAGGCCCGTCGGCTGAAAGTTCAATAGAAGCGCCAAGCGTGAAAGCACCGGCTGCCATTATAACAGGGTCGGTATAACCGGGCATATCCCAAGGTTCAGGTACTACAAAAGAGTCAACAGGTGCACCGCTTTGCATACCTTGACAAAAACTAACAAGGTTTTCGGCAGTGTTTAAGGTTACACATTGTATAATATCCCCACGTTTTTCATTGGTTTCGGGTGAAACTTTATAGCCCATAGAGCCAAACAAAGCAGATGCATAAACAGCGGTTTTGAGTGCTTCGCCTACAACGTGCGGAGCCGAGAAAAGACCTAAATAAAGTTCACGTGAGTGACCGAGTGTAGCGCCAACTTCTTTACCAACACCCGCACAGGTAAGGCGACAGGCACATTTTTCAACCAAATCTTTGCGACCTGCGATGTAACCGCCCGTAGGAGCAATGCCACCGCCGGGATTTTTAATAAGTGAGCCGGCAATAAGGTCGGCGCCAACTTGGGTTGGTTCTTCCTTTTCGACAAACTCGCCATAGCAGTTATCAACCATAATAACTGTGTTTTTGCTAACGTTCTTTACAATATCGCAAAGCACCTTAATATCATCTATTGTAAGGGTTGGTCTTGTGCTGTAACCACGGGAACGTTGAATATATGCCATTTTAAAGTCGTCTTTTTCAAGACGGCTTTTTATTTCTTCCAAATCGGGTGTGCCATCGGCTTTAAGGTCAACTTGATGATATTCCACACCAAAATCACTAAGTGAGCCATCGGTTTTTTGGTCAATACCAAAAACACCTGTAATAGTGTCGTAAGGTCTGCCGGTGAGTACCAAAACTTTGTCGCCCGGACGTAAAACACCAAATAGCGCAACAGTTAAGGTATGTGTTCCCGAAACGAAATTATGACGCATAATAGAGTCTTCCGCTCCCATACAATCCGCCATAACACGTTCTAAAATTTCACGTCCACGGTCGTCGTAACCGTAGCCGGTGGATGCCGTGAAATACGATTCACTAACACCGTTATCTATAAACGCCTTTAAAACCTTAAGTTGATTATATTCGGTAACGTTATCAATGTTATTAAATATTTTTTGGCACTTTTCAAGCGCTTTTTTATCAAGTTCTAAAAGTGAACTGTCAATATTAAAAAAATCATTTACATTCATTAGTTTTCACCCAGTATCCTGCATTATATAGTTTTTCAAATCCGTTTTTTTGGTAAAATTCCAAAACGCTGTCACGGCAACAAACCAAAAAATCTTTGCCGTAATTTTTTTGTAAAATTCCCTTTAAAGCAATACTGCCGCAACCTTTTTCTTTGGCGGCCAAACCGTTTATTATGGCATAATTTCCCGAAGTAAAGGAAATTGCCGCACATTTTTGTTCAAGGGCAAAGTAGTGTGCCTTGCCATCGTTTAACCGTTTGCAGTAGTCAACCGCAAAATAAGGATATTCAGGAAGCGAAAGCCCTTTTACATCAAGCAAATCGTAAAGTTGTTTGCTTGAAAGGGTATCACTTGGCGTTTCGCCTTCAATATTGGCTTTGCGGTAAATTACGTTTATATTTTCGGGCGGAGTTTTTCCGATTTTTTTGAGAGTTTCAAGGTCGCTAAATACACAAGCTGGGTTTAAAACCGCTACAAACTCTGAAAGTTCTTCAAAATTTGGTTTGATGGAAAATATAATCATATTACCGTCGGTCATAGAAATATATGCGCCGGTTTGGTCTTGCACCCAAAACATAACCGAGTCGTCATTTTTATAACTGTCATAAAGACAGTTAATTTTTACCGCTTCGGCATTTAAATAGTCAAGGTGTGGAAGTTGTTTTACAAGAGTTATCATTTTATATTTTCGTTAGCAATATTATCGAGCATATATTTGGTGAGTTCATACATACTTTCAATATCTTTAATATTTACAATACTGTTTGCGGTGTGAATATAACGGCATGGGGCAGAAAGGGCAATAGTGCGAACACCCTCACCGCTTAAGTGTATGCTTCCTGCATTGTTACCGCCCGCAACAGCGCTTTTTGGTTGGCATAAAATACCGCTGTTAAGTGCGGCGTTATATAAATTCTTGTCATACATTGTTGCGTTATCCATAAATGAAACCGCAACGCCTTTACCCTGGACACAAACGCTACTTTCTTTTGGTGTTTCCGCAATATCGGCAGCGGTTGTAGAGTCAAGCGCAATGGCAAAATCGGGTTTTACTGCAAATGCGGCAGTTTTAGCACCGCGAAGACCGACTTCTTCCTGTACGGTAAAGGTAACGTAAAAATCGTAATTGTTGTATTCTTTTAAAAGTTTTATAAGCACAAGGCAACCAATACGGTCGTCAAGGGCTTTTGACTTAACACAATCGCCCAAAATTTCAAAATCGCTAATAATAACTGCACTGTCGCCAAGGGATACAAGTTGTTCGGCTTCTTGGCGGTTTTTAGCGCCAATATCAATATAAAGGTCGTCTTTTTTAGGGAGTTTTTTGCGAGAGTCAGCATCTAAAAGATGAAAAGGTTTTCCGCCAATGACTCCGTTTACCTTGCCGTTTATTAAAACTCTTCGAAGCAGTAAAGCGGCAGTATCAATGCCGCCAACAGTTTTGAATTTTAGATAACCGCTTTCGGTAATGCTTGAAATAATAAGCCCCACTTCGTCGGTGTGAGCATCGAGCATAATTTTGCGTTTTGGTGTTTTTTCACCCTTTTTAAAGCAAATAATATTACCAAGATTATCAACTTTGTATTCGCAAAAACTTTTAATTTGACTGATTATAAAATTGCGAACAGTTGCTTCATCGCCTGAAATACCGTCTATAAGGCATAGTTGTTTTAACATATCAAGCATCAAAAACACCGCCTTTCAAAACGTATTGCTCTAACAAATCGCAAATTGCTTCAAGGTCATCTGAATCTAAAATCTCAACCGAAGAATGCATATTGCGAAGCGGAATAGAAAGAACACTGGTTTTAACACCTTCACGTGAAAGCCCGATTATATCGGCGTTGGTGCTTGTCCTACCGCCTGCTACGTAAGTTGAATAGCGAATATTGCTATCTTTCGCAATTTTTTCGAGTTTTTTATTAATGTTCTTATCTAAAATGGGGGAGTAGGTAATAATACCGCCGTCGCCCAAAGGACTGCTGTCAGTGGGGGAAACGTCGGGCGAGTCACCAAAATCAACGTCTAAAGCGATTGCTTCGTTAGGGTTTACGGTAAAAGTGGCAGTTTTAGCGCCACGAAGACCCAATTCTTCACCTGCCGACAATGCAAAAACAACGTTTACGGGCAATTCTTTACCCGAAAGTCTTTTGGCGAGTTCTAAAAGGCAAGCCACAGCCGCACGGTCATCAAAAGAACGGCCGCAAACTTTATTTCCACACAAATCAAAACATTTATCCGAAAAGGTGACGTAGTCACCAATTGATACAATTTCTTTTGCTTTTTCGCCTAAAGCGGTATCAAGTTTTATTTTAGAAATATCGTCGTATTCTACTTCACCTTTTGCAAGATGGGGCGGCGTAGCACAAAATACAGCGGTGATTTTTTGTTTTCCGTGAACGGTTACCGTTTTTGAAGGTAATGCACGAAGGTCAATGCCACCAACTGTAGCAACCGTCAAAAAACCCTGCTCGTCAATGTTTGTTACAACAAAACCTACTTGGTCGATGTGGGCGTCAAGCATAATTGTATAGTCACTTTTGCCCCTTATTTCGCCAATAACGTTGAGTGTATCGTATTTTTTGGTATCAGCATATTGCGATAAAACGTCAAAAGCAAAGTCAGCGGCTTCGGTTATGTTTCCAATACAGTCACGTTGAGATAAAGAGTATAATAATTCTTTAATTTCCATTAGAGTTTGTTCACCTGTTCTTTAAAGAAGTTGCCACGTGCTACAAAGTTGGGGAATTTATCAAAACTTGCCGATGCGGGTGAAAGGGTAACAATATCACCCGATTTTGCGTTGTTGTGAGCATATTCCACCGCTTGTGCAATATCTTCAACATCAATAATTTCGGG
>SVOX01000027.1 GCA_015066165.1 Oscillospiraceae bacterium
TTTTATATTAAAAGTGAGGTATTTTACTATGCACAAACTGAAAATGAAGGCAACAAAAGGACTGACTTTTGAGGAGGGTTGTAATAAGTATTTGGAATACTGTCGGCAGAGAAATTTAAGGCAAGGAACTATAAATCATTACAGACAAAGCTATGTTCAGTTCTTTAAGTTCTTTGAGCCTGATACGCCAATAGAACAGATAACAGAAAAGTCATATAACAGTTATGTATTACATTTAAAAAAGACATTAAACAATGATGTTATCAAAATGTTTATGTAAATCCTTTAATTGACAATAGTGCTTAAAATAGTTATAATATAGTATGTAAATGTTATTTGATGGAGATAAAAGTATGAGAAAAATCGTTTCGGTATTTTTAGCGCTTATATTGGCTTTTGGCGTTGTTACGCCAACTGTTGTGTCTGCTGCAAAGGTGAAAAAGGTTTCAAAGCCTAAAATTTCGTCGGTTTCGACTGTTTCTACTACTTCAATTAAAATTAAGTGGAAAAAGGTATCGGGAGCAGACGGATATGTAATTTATCAAAAGAAAAACAGCGGCAAATATACAAAGGTTAAAACTATAACTTCAGGTAAGACTACTTCTTACACTAAAAAAAGTCTTACAAGTGCTACTAAGTATACATATAAAATTAAGGCTTATGATAAAGTAGGTTCTAAAAAGGTTTACAGTAAATATTCAAGCAGTAAATCGACATATACAAAGCCTTCTAAGGTTAAAATTTCATCAGTTGCTACGGCTTCGGCTACTTCGGTTAAAATTAAATGGAAAAAAGTATCCAGAGCAGACGGTTATGTAATCTATCAAAAGAAGAGTGGCGGTGAATACACCAAAATTAAAACTATAACCTCGGGCAAAACTACTTCTTATACTAAAAAAAGCCTTTCTCCTTCAAAGAAGTATACTTATAAAATTAAGGCTTATATAAAATCGGGAACTAAAAAGATTTATGGTAGTTATTCGGATACTTGCTCAATTAAGATTCCGGCTTCAAAGCCATCTAGTTCTACGCAAACTAACACATCATCCGCTATATCTACATCATCAACTTCAAGTTCGTCATCATCGAGTTCTTCACAAACTTCTTCAAATACGAACTCGTCAAATATAAGCTCTACAACTTCGAGCAACACAAGCTCTACAACTTCGAGTAACACAAGCTCTACAACTTCGAGCAACACAAGCTCTACAACTTCGAGCAACACAAGCTCTACAACTTCGAGCGACACAAGTTCTACAACTTCGAGTAACACAAGCTCTACAACTTCGAGTAATACAAGCTCTACAACTTCGAGCGACACAAGTTCTACAACTTCGAGTAACACAAGCTCTACAACTTCGAGTAATACAATTTCAACTAAAACTCCCTCTCTCTCTCAAGGCACTATAGATAATGGTACAATCTATTCTCACGTTACAACTCGTGTTTACACTGATGAATTTCTTTCGATTTCTGATTATACAGATGTTATATTGGCTTCGGGCTATAAGGCGATGATCCACGTTTATGACAATTCTCAAAATTGGCTTGCTAGGAACGGCAATTGGATAATAGGCTTAGGCGATTCAATTTATACCACAACCAAAATGAAGTCTTTGTCAAGCAACGCGGTTTATTTCAGAGTGGTTGTAGCGCCTGTGGTTGAAGGTAATATCACTCCTAACAGTACAAAGAATGTTCTCACTTTGACATATTCTTCTTTGGCTGAAGGTGGTACTTCAAGTTCAACTACCTTGTCTAACATAACGCTTTCAAGCAGTCTAGAAACCTTATCTAAAAAGACTACTTACGATCTTTTACCCTCTATCAGCGAAGTGGCGGCTCTTATGAAAACTTCGGTTGCAACTTCAACTCTTGGCGCTAAGTTTATCGAAAATACTACTCAGACTGCTTCCGCTGTATCTTCACTTCGTACAGTTACTGATAACAGAATAAACGATATTCGCAATACCGATAATATTTCTATACCGTCAAATGCAACGGTTTACTACGTTTCAAATTCGGGTAGTGACTCTAACAACGGCACAAGTTCCAAAACACCTTGGGCATCACTCTCTAAGGCGGCATCTGTAACCGGTACAAGCAGCAAACCTGCATACGTTTTATTCGAACGCGGCGGCACTTGGCGCGGTCAGCTTACCACGTCAGCTTACGTTACCTACTCGGCATACGGTTCGGGAGACAAGCCGAAGTTTTTCGGTTCACCGTTTAATGCGGGTGGCAGTTCAAATAGCAGTAAATGGTCTAAATATTCGGGTAACATCTGGAAGTTGACATCAAGTAGCTTGAAAGATGATATCGGCGCAATTATTTTCAATGATTCCTCTTATGCTACTAAAAAGTTGTCATTGAGCGAAGTTAAATCTGACCTTCAATTCTACCACGACTATTCTAATGGTGTGGTTTACCTTTACAGCACTTCTAACCCTGCAACAAGATTTAGCTCAATCGAATTTAATTCAGGTTATCACATTATTGTTGCAAAGAAGAATGTGACTATCGATAATCTTTGTATTAAATTCGGCGGTAAACACGGTATATCTTCGGGCAACTCTTCTTACCTTACTGTAAAGAATTGTGAATTGGGTTGGATTGGCGGTTCATTGCAACATCCCGGTACTGATACCGTAAGATTTGGTAACGCTATTGAAATTTGGGGTTATTGTGATAATTTCACCGTAATCGATAATTATATTTATCAGGTTTACGATGCAGGTATTACACAGCAAATAACCTTAACTGATAATACAACTCGCAAACATCAAAACGTGCTTTACTCAGGCAACGTTATAGAAAAATGTAATTATTCTATCGAATATTGGATTACTTCAACCGATGAAAACCAAAGCTATATTGATACCTTCCTTATCGAAGATAACCTTATGTGGTATGCAGGCACAGGTATTTGCGAAACCCGTCCAGACGGCGGTAATGCTTCACACATTCAGGGTTGGCGTAAATACAACCGCAACCGCGCTAAAAACTTCGCCGTTCGTAACAATGTTATGATTGAATCTACCGGTCAACTAGTAGACATTTATACCACACAGAAAAACAGCGACGGCAGCAATTCTATGCCGACCTTTAATAATAACATTATGCTTAACAAATCAGGCACTAATTTTGGTATTTTAAAACAAGGCACAAGTGGTGACACATCAATACCCAAATTTGCTGTACTTAATAAAAACATATTCAACTCTGTTGACAACGTGCTAAATGGTGACATTTTAGGTTTTATCCGTTAAGCGTTAATTGAATATTTTTCAAAAATTTATCTTTATGCAACAAAATCGCTTTGCTTAATTTCATTTTTAGTGTTTGATTTCGGACTTAAAAATTCAATAAGTAATATATATTCTCAAGCATTATTTTATAGAGCATTTAAAAACGCGCTTACAAATTAGTGTCAATACGATATAATGTAATCAAGAAAACTCAAAACGATGTGTTTAGTAGGACAAATATTATAATTAAATAGTGTTAAAAAGCGCGTTATAATAAGGCTTTCGGGCTATGTTCTGAAAAGGTCTTTTATTTACTGATTCAGAGTGCGTTGAGATGATGGGTCTTATAGGCGCAGGTAACAACCCCATGGTTGGTATGACTGTTGCTTGCGCAGTTGCAGTTAACGAAGCACTTAATAAGTAATTCGGAATTCGTAATGCGGAATTCGTAATTAAAGGACTTGAGAGAAATCTCAAGTCCTTTTTGTTGCTTATATGAATAGAATAACAATTTACAAATATCTTTCACTACCTGAAACTCAAAAGGGAGCGGCAAAACCGCTCCCAATTTACTATATTTAACCTAAAAACGCGCTATCTCTTTTTAATGTTTCAGAAGCGATAGTGTCAAATATTTCTTGTTTGTTTTTGCAAAAATGGAATCGAACTTTTGTTGATGGTGATCCACAACCAATTCCGCCGAAGTAACGCATTGAAATATTTGTAATTTTTTCAATAGGTAAATCTGTTCTATACCCAAATGCACCACGCGCAATTACTCTTTTATTTGTTACAATGAGTTCACACTTTTTTAATAAGACAGTGAGAATTGTTGCAAAAAAAATCAAAGGAATTCCGCCGACCATACCAATAATTATAATTTCTGCATCATTATCAATAATTCCACCAATGCAACAAAGTGCAAAAAAAGTAATGCCGAGTATCCAAAGAATAGTAATAATAAATTTTCCTCCAAAAACACCTTTAATTAAAACTTTTTCTTCCATTTTTATTACTCCTTTATTAAAACAGTTTTATATCATCTACTGTATTTGTGTTTGTTTCTACGTTTGTGGGTTGTTGTACAATTTTTATTTCAGGCACAAAAGGTTTTATGTAATTATATATTTCATCACTATTTTTTAGCGTTGATAATTTCAATTTTTTCTTTTCAGTTTTTATTATTATAACTTTACCTTTTTTTGTTATTTCTATAATTTCACTGAAAGAAATATCGAATTTTTTAATACCCTTTTTACCCTTAATAGTATTTTCAGTTACAATATAATTGCACTTTTGTATGGTGGCTATACTGAGTATGATAAGAAGTGCTAATATAATTGAACCCCAAATTATCCATTGAAAAGCCCACTCGTCATAATGTCCCAAAAAGAAGGATCTATTTGCACTGCTTATACTACCATATTCCAACACTTCGCAATTTGTATATATCATGTTATTTTCTATATTACCAATTGATGATATATACTTGTATTTATTCTTTTTATATTCACCTTCAATATATTCACTAAAAGTTGAATATTCATCGCGTTTAGTTTCATAGTCTTTTTCTGTGAATATTAAATCATCTATTTCATCAACTTTGCCAACACAGGATGAATCGTGTATATGATCATCGTAAAAATGTGAACAATCATATAGTTCTTTAACGTAATATGCTACTAATATCGCAACAAACAACACAAGCGTAATTTTTATAAATGGCAAAAACTTATGTGTTTTTACTTCAAACAAGATTTTTTCTTCCATTTTAAAACTTCCTTTACTTTTATTTTCGGTGATAACACTATCCCCCTAAAATTAAAAAAGTGTGTGCAACCGAAGTCACACACACCGAAAAATGCAGACTCCGTAAATTAATCCATATTAAGTTTGTGTGGTATGTGTTTATTATATCATTATAACCTTAAAAAATCAATCGATTTATATTTTTGTGGCAGTTTAAATTTAGGGTCTTTTAATGTTAGCGGATTTTTGTTGCAAAAAATATTCAAATATTATATAATAAACTTAAGAAACGGAGGGATTTTATGAAAAAAATTATAACATTGGCTATTTGCACCATTTTTATTATGGTAATGCTTTGTGGGTGTGGCGATACTGCAACAAGCAAAGAGTATGCGATTGATGATTCGATGAATTATTCCGCTGAAGAACTTTCAGAAGATAGTTTGTCTGATGCGAGTTCAAAAGACAAGGCGCTTGATTCACGTAAATTGATTAAAGAATTTTCTTTATCAATTGAAACAAAAGATTATGATAATTATATTACCGGTGTACGTAATAATGTTGCTTCAAGCGGCGGTTACATAGAAAATTCTAACGAGTCAAGTTACTCTAAATTGAGAAGTTTTACCGCTGTTATTAGAATTCCTGTTGGAAAAGCCGAAGGTTTTACAAAATCAGTTTCTAAAGACGTTACGGTTGTTGAAAAAAGTGAAAATGTGGAAGACGTAACCGAGCAATATGTTGACGTTGAGGCAAGAATTAAAGTTTTTAAAGCCGAAGAAGAAAGTCTTATTGAAATAATGAAAAAAGCAAGCAACGTTAAAGATTTGCTTTCGGTTAAAGAGCGTCTTGCCGATGTAAGAGCCCAAATTGAGTCTTATACCGCACAGTTGAAGAGTTTGCAAAATCAAACCGCTTACAGTACTATAAACTTAACGGTTGAAGAAGTAGAACGTGAAGTTCAAAAAGAAGGATATTGGAGCGGAATTTGGAATAATATAATTAAAGGATTTAAAAATGTTTGGACAATAATAACATCTTTATTTGCGTTCTTAATATCTGCAATTCCTTATTTGATTCTTATATCAGTTGTTGCTGTAATTATAATTATTTTGGTACGCTATTTTAAAAAGAGAAAATCAAATAAAAAGTAATAACAGAAATAAAAAGAACTTGGTATAATTACCAAGTTCTTTTAAATTTATAAACCCAATAATATTTTGGGTAATTTATTTGGTAATAAGTGGTTTTAATATATGAATTTCATATTTACTTTTATAAGTTGTTTTGGTATAATATATAAAAATATCTTCACAAAGGAGAATGAAAATGACCGGATATTTTAACGATTTGAAAAAAGAATACGTAATTACCGAAATGCGCCCAAGAAGACCGCTTCTTAACTATTTGTGGAACGAAACTTTTTTGGCTGAACTTAGCCATTTTGGATTTGGTGAGAGTTTTTATCGAGTAAGTCCGCTTAAGAGACGCCGTTTGATTTTAACGGGCGATGCGGGACGTATGGTTTACATAAAAGACAGACAAACCGGAGAATTTTACGACGCAAACCGCAACTATAAAAATTATGATTTTAAAAAGCACGAATGTCACGTTGGTATAGGTTACCATAACGTTATAAGTGAATATAAAGGCGTTGAGGTTGATTTTGGTATCACTATTCCGCAGGAATATAGCGCTGAATTGTGGCAAATTAAGGTTCGCAACACAGCGGACTGCGCAAAGAAAATAAGTGTTATAACTTCGGGACGTGTTGCGGCAAACGTAACAGGGCACTGGGCTTACGGTCATGCAAATTTCGACCAAAATCTTGGTGGTCTTTACTTCTCGCACGATGCTTACGACGTTGAAGATTTGTATGAAGGTATTTTCTTTAAAGCCGATACAAAGCACAGTTCTTATGACGTTGGAACAGTGAATTTTAAAGGACTTTATAATGAATGGGCAGAACCGCAAGGGCTAAAATCGGAACAACTTTCTTGTCTTGGTATGTCTTTTGAAGAAAATTATTGCGCGGCGTTACAATTTGATTTAGACCTTGAGCCAAACGAAGAAAAAGTTATTAACATAGCGCTTGGTGTTGTTCGCTCCCGTGAAGAAGCAAAAGAAATAACCGATAAATGTTTAGTCAAAGGTTTTTATGAAGACACTATTAAGGGAATTAAAGCAGAAGCCGACCGTATGGACTCGGTTTATACTTTAAAAACCCCTGATGAATATCTTAATACCACAACTAACACTTGGCTTAAAAGACAAATATCTTTGGGTAAAACTTGGGGACGTGTTTACGGCAAGGGATTCCGTGACGTAATGCAAGACGTTGCAGGTATGGCTTCTTTTGATATTGAAATGGCAAGAAAGAAAATTAAAGTTTGTCTTGACCATATGAGAATTAACGGAAACCCCATAAGACAATTTGAACCAATTAACAACGAACCGTATCACGACGGTGCTTCTTGGGTGCCTGCTACTATTTTGGTTTATCTTAATGAATCGGGCGACCTTAGCATTTTGGATGAAAAGTGCAAGTATATTGACAGTGATGTGCAAGACAGCGTTTTTGACCATATGTACCGTGGTTTGCGTTTCCTTTTAGATAACCGTGGAAAGCACAATCTTGTTCTTTGGGGCGGCGGCGACTGGAACGATTCTATCAATAACGTTGGTTATAAACTTATAGGCGAAAGCGTATGGTTAAGTATTGCAACCGTAAAAGCAATTACTGAATTTTGTAAAATTCTTGAAATAATGGGCGGCAAGGAAGAAATGATTGCCTCTATTACAAAAGAAAAAGAAATTTTGAAAGCGGCAATTATTGAACACGCTTTGGAAGATGACCGTTTTATATACGGCTTTAACGATTGGGGCGAAAAGGTTGGCTCTGAAGATAATAAGGAAGGTAAACATTATCTCAACCCGCAAACTTGGGCTGTTTTGGCTGATATGTTAGATTATGACAGTTTGCAAAAATTGATGAACGGGGTTGAACAAAAACTTAAATGTGACTTTGGTTACGTTCAATGTGCACCTGCTTACTCTAAAAAAGATTTACATATAGGCAGAATGGCTTATTTTATCCCCGGCGGATACGAAAACGGCTCGGTATATAATCACGGTGTTACCTTTAAGATAGTAGCCGATTGTATGTTAAAAAATGCCGACCGTGCTTATGAAACTGTTAAGATGATACGATGTGATAACCCCAAAAATGCTGATTCCGGCGTTGAACCTTATGCAGTTTCTAATATGTATTTCGGACCGCAAGAAGCTAACCGCCCCGGTTATGCGCCTTGTTCTTGGATTACGGGAACTGCGGGTTGGCTTTATCGTGGAATTACCGAGTATATAATGGGTGTTAGAAGTGAATTTAACGGTCTTAGAATCGACCCTTGTTTGCCGAGTGAGTGGCAAGAAGTGGAAGTTTCAAGAATTCACCGTGGCGCAACTTATAATATTACAATTAAAAAGACGGGTGTTAAGTCGGTTGTTATGGACGGCAAAACACTTGACGGTAATCTTTTACCAATTACTGAAAAGGGCTCGGTTCATACGGTTGAGGTTACATATTAATAAGTAAATTGTAGTTAAAAGTACTTGAAAAAAGAGAAATGTTCATAAAAACAGTTGTCTTTAATATAAGTGGGACTTGGTATATAAGTCCACTGCTTGTGACAATATAAAACAATACTACCCGAAGAAGAGAAAATAAAAACTCTTTTTCGGGTAGTGTTTTTTGCGTTGCATTGTGTCCTTTAGAACACAATGCAATACCCAAGTCCTTTTGTTATATCAAGTTTGATAAAAAATTAAATACCATACACACAATAATACTTAAAGCGGTTGGCATTATTACGGCAAAAGCAGTCCATTTAATACTGCCGGTTTCTTTTTTAATTGTTAAAATTGTTGTGGCACAGGGCCAATGAAAAAGTGAAAATAAAATTACCGAAATGGCGGTGTTTAATGTCCAACCGTTTGAAATAAACAGTTCACGCATAGCAGTAAGGGAGAGTTCGCATAAGGCGCCCGTATTCATATAGGTCATAATAATTATTGGTATTACAATTTCGTTTGCCGGAAGTCCTAAAATAAAGCCGAGTAATATTGCGCCGTCAAGACCTAAAAGTTTTGCAAACGGGTCTAAAAATAAGGCGCAATGTTGCAAAACTGAAGTATCCCCAACCGTAATATTAGCCATAACCCAGATAACCAGTCCCGCAGGGGCGGCAACTATTACAGAACGCCCTAAAACAAACAGCGTTCTATCTAAAACCGAGCGAACTATTACCTTTGTGAATTGGGGTTTGCGGTAGGGTGGAAGTTCAAGTGTATAAGAAGAAGGAGCCCCTTTTAGAACAGTTGCCGAAAGAATTTTTGTAATAAAAAAGGTCATTAATATTGCGAAAAGTATTATAAAAGTTAAAATAATTGCCGAATATATGCTCGAAAAAGCACTGTTTTTTAGCACAAAAAATATTGTGATTATAGCAATTATTGCGGGAAATCTTCCGTTGCAAGGCACAAAACAGTTGGTAAGAATAGCAAGTAAACGTTCACGTTTTGAATCGATAATTCGGCAACCCGTAACACCAACTGCGTTACAGCCAAACCCCATACACATTGTGAGTGCTTGTTTGCCGCAAGCGTTGCAACGCTCAAAAGGTTTATCAAGGTTGAAGGCAATTCGGGGCAGAAAACCCGCATCTTCAAGCAGTGTGAAAAGGGGAAAGAAAATAGCCATTGGCGGCAGCATTACAGCCACAACCCAAGAAAGTGTTCTGTAAACGCCTAATACAAGCGAACCATAAAGCCAATGGGGAGCGCCAAGCCATAAAAATAGGGAAGAAAGCCAATTTTCAATTTTTCCAAAAAAGGCGGTAAGTAAAGCGCTTGGATAATTAGCACCGGTTATTGTAATCCAAAAAATAGCGGCTAAAAACAACAGCATTATTGGAAATCCAAAAGTTTTGCTTGTAAATATTTTGTCAAGTTTGCGGTCGGGGTTGTGGTAGTTTTTGGGGTAGCTTACAACCGCTTTTGCAATTTCTTCGGCTTTTTTTACAATACTTTCTGCTTGGATATTTTCAAGTGGTGACGGGAAAAGCGGATTATAACAATTATTTTGTTCTTCTTTTAGAAATATATTATCAATTGCTGTCAAAAGCGGTTTTAAACTTTGCTTTTTGTGTCCGCAAGTTCCAACCACGCTAACACCCAACAGTTGTTCAAGTTTTTCCAAATCAACTTTTATTTTTTTACGTTTTGCTTGGTCTAAAAGATTTACGCAAACTATAACTTTTTTACAAATCCCCATAGTTTGAAGCACAAGGTTTAAATTTCTCTCAAGGCAGGTGGCATCACATACCACAACAACTGCTTGCGGTTTGTCGCTGCATAAAAAATCGCGTGCAACTTCTTCTTCGGGGGAGTGTGCCATTAGCGAATATGTTCCCGGTATATCTACAAATGTATATGAAAAATGACTGCTTTTACAGTATCCCAAAGCGTTTCCAACGGTTTTTCCCGCCCAGTTGCCTGTGTGTTGGTTCATGCCGGTTAGTGCGTTGAATATGGTGCTTTTGCCAACGTTTGGATTACCCGCCAAGGCGACGGTTATATTATTGTTCATAATGGGGCTCCTTAATAAGTATTTGTTTACATTCACTCTTTCGCAGCGCTATTACCGCACCACGTATAGAAAATGCTTTAGGGTCGCCAAAGGGGCTTACTTCAACGCACTTAACTTTTGTTCCGCTAATAAGCCCTAAATCAAGAAGCCGACGCCGCATATCACCTAAAATTAAAATTTTATCTATAATACATATTTGACCTTTTTTAAGGTTAAAAAGATTCATAAAATTCCACCTCTACACTACATATTATTCAATTTGTTTTAGTTTGTCATAAACAAAACATTGAGTGCATATTATTTTACAAAGACACGCCAAAAGGTAAAACGGAGGAAAATTTTATGAGTAATGCAAATATATATAAGGATATTGCTGAACGTACGGGCGGAGATATTTATATTGGTATAGTGGGACCGGTAAGAACAGGTAAATCCACTTTTATTAAACAGTTTATGGATAAGTTGGTGTTGCCTAACATTTCGGGTGATTATCAAAGAGAACGTGCCAATGACGAAATGCCACAGTCTTCCTCCGGAAGAACAATAATGACCACCGAGCCAAAGTTTATTCCCGAAAAATCGGCTGAAATAGTTTTTCCTGATAACGCAAAAATGAACGTTCGTCTTATAGACTGTGTGGGGTATATTGTGCCGAGTGCTTTGGGTTATATTGAAGGTTCCGAACCGCGTATGGTTATGACACCTTGGTTCCAAGAGCCCATACCTTTTAATATGGCGGCTGAAATTGGCACACAAAAAGTTATAAACGAACACTCAACAATAGGTCTTGTTATTACTACTGACGGTAGTATTAGCGATATTCCCAGGGAAGAATATGCCGAAGCCGAAGAGCGTGTGATAGAAGAATTAAAAGGCATAAATAAGCCGTTTATTGTACTTCTCAACTGTATGTATCCTGAATCTCTTGAGGCAAAAGAATTGGCGGCTGATTTGACCCAAAAATACGGTGTACCTGTAAGACCTATTAATTGCCTTGAACTTACCGAAGCGGATATTAAGGACATTTTGAGTGAAATATTATTTCAGTTTCCTGTTAAAGAAATTGGCTTTTGTTTCCCACGTTGGATAAATAATTTACCAATATCACACCCCATAAGGCAAGAACTTATTAACAATATTAAATCTTCGTGTGAAAATATTTTTCATATACGGGATATTGCTTCGTTTGACAGTTGCTTTAATGAGTGCGAGAGTGTAGAAACGGTTAATATCAGTGAGATTAATTTAGGCGAAGGTAATGCTGAAATATGTATTTCAATTAAGCCGGATTTATTTTATAAAACTATTACCGAAGTTACAGGGCTTGAAATAAGCGACGAACAGGAACTAATGGAACGTCTCCAAAGTTTAGCCAAAACCGAAAAAGAATACAGCAAGGTAAAAGGCGCATTGGAAGAGGTTGAGGCAACGGGTTACGGTATAATTATGCCTGATATTGACGAACTTGAACTTGAAGAGCCCGAAATTGTAAAGCAAGGCGGACGTTATGGCGTACGGCTTAAAGCGTCGGCTCCGTCAATACATCTTATGAAAGCCAATATTTCGACCGAAGTGAGTCCAATAGTTGGCAGTGAAAAGCAGTCGGAAGATTTGGTAATGTACTTGCTTTCGGGTTTTGAAGAAGACCCTGTTAAGATTTGGGATTCCAATATTTTTGGCAAATCTTTGCATGAACTTGTAAACGAAGGACTTCACACAAAACTTGCACGAATGCCTATAGATGCCAGAATGCGAGTGCAAGAAACCATAGAGCGTGTTATAAATGAGGGCTGCAACGGTCTTGTATGCATACTTTTGTGATTCCAAATTAATGAGTTTATATAGATATAACAAAAGCCACGGAATTTTCCGTGGCTTTTAAAATTTATTGGCTTATTTAATTGAACCGAGTGAAGTTTCTTTTTGTATAACGTCGTGTGCGCCGCCTTCAACAATACTTGTAGCAGAAACTAAAGTGAGTTTTGCTTTTTGTTGAAGTTCAGGAATGGTGAGAGCACCGCAGTTACACATTGTAGATTTAACCTTTGCAAGTGAGAGGTTAACGTTATCTTTAAGGGTACCGGCATAAGGCACGTAAGAGTCAACACCTTCTTCAAAGGATAACTTCTTATCACCGCCGAGGTCGTAACGTTGCCAGTTACGAGCGCGGTTTGAACCTTCGCCCCAGTATTCTTTATAGTAGTTGCCGTTTATGTTGATTTTGTTTGTTGGGCTTTCGTCGAAACGGGCAAAGTAACGGCCGAGCATCATAAAGTCAGCACCCATTGCAAGAGCCAAAGTCATGTGGTGGTCATGAACGATACCACCGTCAGAGCAAACAGGGATATAAACACCTGTTTTTTCAAAGTATTCGTCACGTGCAGCACACACGTCAATAAGAGCGGTTGCTTGTCCACGGCCAATACCTTTGGTTTCACGGGTGATACAAATTGAACCGCCGCCAATACCAACTTTTATAAAGTCGGCACCTGCTTCTGCCAAGAACATAAAGCCGTCACGGTCAACAACGTTACCTGCACCAACTTTAACGGTATCACCGTATTTTTCACGAATAAAGGCAATTGTGCGTGATTGCCATTCGCTATAACCTTCAGAAGAGTCGATACAAAGAACGTCTGCACCGGCTTCAACTAAAGCGGGAACACGTTCTGCATAGTCACGGGTGTTGATACCGGCACCTACAACATAGCATTTGTTTTTATCAAGAATTTCGTTGGGGTTTGATTTGTGTTGGTCATAGTCTTTACGGAAAACAAAGTATAAAAGATTTCCGTCTTTATCGATAATAGGTAATGAATTAAGTTTATTATCCCAAATAAGATCGTTGGCAGCTTTAAGGGTTGTGCCTTCGGGAGCGGTGATTAATTTTTCAATAGGAGTCATAAACTCTTTAACCTTTATGTCGGTTGACATACGGCTTACACGGTAATCACGGCTTGTAACAATACCTAAAAGTTTGCCTGTGGCGCTACCGTCCGAAGTAACGGCAACGGTTGAATAACCGTTCTTTTCTTTTAAAGTCAAAATGTCAGCCAAAGTGCTGTCGGGTGTAACGTTAGAGTCACTAACAACAAAACCGGCTTTATAAGATTTAACACGTGCTACCATTGCAGCTTCGTCTTCGATAGACTGTGAACCATATATAAAAGAAACGCCGCCTTCTTTAGCGAGTGCTACCGCCAAACGTTCACCCGATACTGACTGCATTATAGCAGAAGTCATTGGGATATTCATTGAAATAGCGGATTCTTCGCCTTTTTTAAACTTTACAAGCGGAGTTTTGAGTGAAACGTTTGCAGGGATACATTCGCTTGACGAATAACCGGGTACTAAAAGATACTCGTTAAAGGTGTGCGAAACTTCATTGAAATAATAAGCCATAGATACATTACTCCTTATAAAATTTTCTATATTATTATGATTATATAACTTTTATAATAAAAAGTCAATTAAAAAAACTTTAAAATCTTATCTTTTTAGTAATAAAAAGTAGTTGCCGTTTTGCTGTAAATATGGTATAATATTATGAATTATTGTGGATTGGTATGTTCGTTTGGAGGTGACGGCGTAAAAATGAGAATTTTAGGAATTGACCCCGGATATGCAATAGTGGGTTACGGTGTTGTTGATTATAGCAAAAATCGTTTCTTGGTAGTGGGGTATGGCGCCATCACAACAAGGGCAAAAACACCTTTTGCCGAACGGCTTTCGGTTATATATAACGATATGCTCGAACTTATTGACAAGTACAAGCCCGACCGTTTGTCTATTGAAAAGCTTTACTTTAATACCAACTCTACCACAGCAATAGATGTGGCACAGGCAAGGGGAGTAATCGTTCTTGCTGCAAAGCAAAAAGGTGTTATGGTAAACGAGTATACACCGCTTCAGGTAAAACAGGCG
>SVOX01000028.1 GCA_015066165.1 Oscillospiraceae bacterium
TAAGTTTTATAAAGCAAGTAATAAGTGTGTTGCCAATAGCCACACCCACAGCACAACAAGCAAACCCCACAGGAAAACCGAAAACCACTCCCGCTGCAACCTGTGTAGGTTCGGCAGGTAAAAAGGCGCATACAACCTGAAGCATTGAAAGTATTGCAATGGTAATATAACCACGAACACCAAAACCCATCATTTTGTCACGTAATTGGTCTGCTGTGAGGCGTTTGTCAAAAAGACTAATAAGCAAATCAAAATTACTGCCCGAAAACATAAAAGCGAGCAATAAAACAAGCAAAACAAAAAGACCTGCTGTAATTATAAGTTTATCTTTTGTTGATTTTTTTAACATAATGATTATCCACCGCATTCATAATCTGTTCACAATTATATCATAATTCGACATTTTTTTCAAGAATTATATCTTACCGCTTAAGCCATACAAAACAAAAAAACAAGGATTTTGCATTGTGTTCTAAAGGACACAATGCAAAATCCTTATATTTATATTTATTCTTTAAATGAAGGTCTTAAAACAACAAAACAAAATTTGCCAAGCAAACTATCAATAAATTCATCAATTCGGTTTCCTTCGAGAACTTCATACTCTCCACCAAATTTAGTTTTTCCAACTATTTTATCGCCCAAATAAACAGCACTAAAACTTTCTTTTCCACAAGCGTCATTAGATATAACAATTATATCACCAACAAGGAAATCACGCTTTATAACACGGTTTGTTCTGATAAACGGATACCGTATCATTTCGGGCGTTATAACACCGGTGCCTCCAAAAAGCGAATACACCGCACCGTCTAAAACGGGGTTTTGGGTTCTTCTTGCCAACACGTCACCTGTTGGGGAATCGTGAAGATAGAAAAGATTTTGCAAAACTTTTGTTTCGCTGGTTTCCACTTTAATACCTGCGTTTTCATAAATATTGGAAACGGTTTGTAAATCAAATGTTTTCACTTTTTCAAGTTGATTTGTCAATATGTCACGTTGTTCATTTGAAAGCGTTTTGCCCAAAAGCACCATTGGTACAAAAACTTCAAATTCACCGAGATACATTTTAACGTCCTTAAGTAATGCAACATTTTTGTCTTCAACCGTAACCTTAAAAGTGATAGTTGTGGTGGAGTTTGGCAAAATTTCTATTTGACATTTATTTTCGCCTATAACATTTGCAAAATCAGGCACTTCAATTTTTGCAATCGATTTTTTGGAGTTGCCCTTTTTTTCGGTTACTTTAAGACAAAATTCAATTTCGTCACCGTGTTTAGCATTTTCAAAACCTACGGGATTTGTTAAAACCTCAACGTAAAGCCCGTCACATTCGCCAACTCTTGCCAAAGTGCGTTTGGTTGGTTCCCCTACTTCCAAAAGCGGTCTTGCAATACTGACACGTCTTATCTTCTCGGAAAAAACACCCTTTTCTGTTAACAGTTTATTTTCAAGAAGGTCAACAAACAACCCTGCTTCATACTCACGGCTTTTACAATTTTGATAGTCATAACTATCGGCTCTGCCGTTGGTAGTACAATGAATATACTTATGGTCACCCATATAAATTAAAGTATGACCGCTGCCCACACCTCTATCGTAGGTGATAACATCGCCAGACTTTAAAACGTCAAGTATTTGTTTTTTGACAATATCATGTTCTTCTTTACTGTGAGTAAACTCGTGATAATAAACCCTTGGGGTGACGTAATCAACCATATGCCAAGTAAGGTCGTGTGGCAATTCATACCCAAACGCCTCATAATAAACCGCTCCCACAAACGAAGAACAATCAAAATACTGGGTGTTTTGACCTGTTGCCGCCTCGGGCGGTAATAATTTTCTTCTTCTGGGCGTTAAAAACAAACTGCGGTCCATACATCTTTGGTCGTACTGGATATTTTTGCCGCGTTCAAAATATGATAAAGCGGTAGAAATAAGAATTTCTTGCTTTTGAGTTATATCCATTGCTTCAACTCTCCAAACTACTCAACTTCCAAATCAGCAAAATTAAAGGTTGTGCAATCAACTAATCCACGGTTTGTAAGGCGAAGTTCAGGCAGACAAGCCAAAGGTATTAAAGCCATTGTCATAAAAGGTGACACAATATCGCAACCAATTTTTTTCCACGCCTTGTCAAGATTTTCAACCTTTTGACTCATTTCTTCGGCAGATTTTGTATTCATAAGTCCTGCCAAAGGCAATTCTACGCAACCAAGCACTTTGCCGTCGCACACAGCACACATACCGCCGCCACATTCTATAAGAGTGTTAGCCGCAAGTGCCATATCTTGGTCATTTGTACCTATTACAAGTAAATTATGAGCATCGTGTGCAACAGTTGAAGCCATTGCACCACATTTAATATTAAAGCCCTTTACAAAACCAACACCGTGTTTGCCTGTGTTATTGTGACGTTCAAATACAAATGTCTTCAAAACGTCTTGCTTTATATCCGATTCAATACATCCGTTCTTAACGTCAAGAGTGATATGTCTTTCATAGTCACCAACTCTTGCTGGGATAATTTCAATCGCTCTAACAGTTACTTTATCCTTTTTGTCGGTCTTGATTTTGAAAGTATCAGCAGTAATCTTTTCGCCAACGTGCATTGTGTTCATTGAATATTCGGGATAGGTACTTTCGGGGAAAGTGCAAAGCATTTTACCGTTTTCTGCTACCATTTCACCGTCTATCATAACCTTTTTAATATTAAAGTTTTCAAGATTATCGATAAAAATAATATCAGCGCATTTACTTGGTGTTATAGAACCGATTTCGTTATCCATATGGAAACACTGCGCACAGTTTATGGTAACCATTTGTACCGCAGTAACAGGATCAACACCCTCTTCTATTGCACGGCGTACAATATGGTCTAAATGTCCGTTTTCAATAAGAGTATGTGGATGGGTATCGTCAGAAATAAGCACAGCATAACGTGAATCAATTTCATTTTGTGTGACCGCTTTGCTTACTTCTTTTAAGTCATGCCAAGCAGAGCCCTCACGAAGCATAGCATACATACCAAGACGCATTTTCTCTAACGCATCTTCGGCTCTTGTTGATTCGTGACAGCATCTGATTCCCGCCGCAATATAAGAGTTAAGACCGCTTGCAGTTTCGGGTATAGAATAGTGACCTGTTACAATTTTATCGGCTTTAAGGGTTTCACCTGTAATAGCGTGGGTTTCATCATTACTTAATTGAATTCCGGGGAAGTTCATCATTTCACCCAAACCCACCACTTCGGAAAGTTTCATTTGTTCACGAATATCTTCCGAAGTAATTGTAGCGCCGTTATCTTCAAAACCAGGTACTGCAGGTACGCAAGAAGGTAACGTGAGCATTGCTTTTAAAGGTGTTTTTTCGGCATCTTTAATCATAATTTCAACACCCTTAAAGCCCAAAACGTTACAAATTTCGTGTGGGTCGTAATAAATACCGGTTGTACCGTGTGGAATAACAGAACGCGCATATTCACGGGCGCTTAACATTGAGGATTCAATATGAATATGCCCGTCAAGCATACCTGGGGCAATATACATACCATTTGCATCAATAACATTTGTGTTGTCGCCAATACAGTGTGAAGCATCACCCACAAGCGCAATTCTTCCGCTATGAATAGCAACGTCGGTATTTTCTATTATTTCTTTAGTACAAACGTTAATAAGTTTTGCATTTTTAATAACTGTCTCGGCAGGTGTTTTGCCAATTGCTACTGCCGACAAATCTTTAGAACATTCCCAAAGTTGTTTTTTGCAAAATTTGTTAAACATACTATTACCCCTTTTTATAAAAATTCCTTTTAGCCAAGTATAACACACTAAATATTATTTTTCAATTAAAACAACAAAAAATCCCAAGCGAACTTGGGATTTTTAAAATATTAAAGGTTATAGTACTTGTCAAATTCAGCAGGGTGCGGAATAGCAGCAAGTTGGCTACATTCAGCACGTTTTGCCTTAATGAAGTTCTTGATAAGTTCTTCGGGGAATACGCCGCCCTCGGTCAAGTAGTCAAAATCTTTTTCCAAACAATCAAGCGCTTCAGGAAGTGAGGTGGGAAGACCTTGAAGTTTTGCCTTTTCTTCTTCAGGAAGATTATAAAGGTTCATATCATACGGTCCCCAACCGTTTGCTTTAGGATCGATTTTATTCTTAATACCGTCAAGACCTGCCATAAGAATTGCAGCATAGCAGAAATACGGGTTGCAAGTAGCATCGGGGTTGCGAAGTTCAAAACGGCGTTTGTCAGGGCTTTTAGCATAAGCCGGAATACGAATAACCGCACTTCTGTTAGAAGTAGCGTAACCAACGGTTACAGGCGCCTCAAAGCCGGGAACCAAACGTTTGAACGAGTTGGTGCTTGGGTTTGTGATAGCGCACAAAGAACCGATATGTTTTAAAAGACCGCCAATAAAGTAGTGAGCAGTTTCGCTTAAATGTGAATAACCGTTATCGTCAGAGAAAACAGGTTCG
Source organism: Oscillospiraceae bacterium (assembly GCA_015066165.1). Classification (GTDB taxonomy): domain Bacteria; phylum Bacillota; class Clostridia; order Oscillospirales; family Acutalibacteraceae; genus UBA737. The sequence continues at coordinate 4,485 of SVOX01000028.1, forward strand.
CCATCTTTAAAGAGAATCATATGAACGTGCATACCGCTACCTGCTTCACCGTAAATGGGCTTTGGCATAAAGGTTGCGCTCTTGCCGTATTTAAGAGCAGTATTGTGAATGATATATTTAATCATCATTGTAGCGTCAGCCATGTGTACCACTTCGCCAAGTTGCGGTTCAATTTCAAACTGACCTGATGCTGCAACTTCGGGATGATGATAATTGATTTCAATACCTGCGTCTTTCATGTGCATACACATTTCGCTACGGCATTCATAAGAAATGTCAAACGGTTTTGCAATGTGATAATTCTTTTGCTTTGGTACAACAACACCAAGACCTTCGGTAGCGCTGTTCCAATAAGACTGTTTAGCATCTACAGTAGCACCGATATATCTGCCTTCAACGTTCCAAGTAACATCATCAAAAAGATAAAACTCAAACTCGGGCAAAATTTTCATTTCATCAGCAATGCCGCTTTGCTTCATATATTCAACAGCCGCTTTAATTATGTTACGGGGATACTGTGCAAGCGGACGGTTTTCAGGTGAGTCAATTATCATTGCATTACCTGTCATAGAAAGAGTTGGAATATCACAAAACGGGTCAATAAGGGCAGTATCAGGATCTGGAATAAATACCATATCACTCTTTTCAACCACAGCATAACCGTAGTTGGAAGCGTCAAAGCCAATTCCGCTTTTCATTGTATCTTCAGAAAAGTTTTCAGCCGGAATTGTAACGTGACGGTACTGACCGTTAATGTCAACCATTTTAAAGTCAACCATCTTAATACCGTTTTCTTTAATAATAGCAAGAATGTCCTTAACAGTTTTCGCCATAAATCATACCTCTTTTACATTTAAAATTCTTTAAATAAAATATATCAAAAATCAACCTTTTTGTCAATAAAAAGCCAAACTAAAGTTTAAGCATCTAAAACTGAATTTATTACACTTCCAATCAAACCGCCGGAAGAAGTTTTAGCGGGTTCTTTTGTGCTGTTTTTTTGTTGCATCAAAGTACCATAGGTCACCGGCGCCATTAAAATTTTACCCGTTCCTCTAAATACATTGACTACACCTTCACCGCTTGCGAGCGAACCAAGTAACGATTTTCCCGATTTTTCAACAGTGAACTGTAAAGATTTACTCCAAGCAATTGCCATATTTCCGTCAATTTTCACTTCATCGTTTTCTAAAACTATTTCAATAAGTTCTTCACGTGGAACTGCACTTTCTAAAACAGCAATACCTTCACCCGACAACGATAAATTAAACAATCCTTCGCCGCCGAGTAAAGCAGATGATACGTTAGATCTTGCCACAATTTCTTCTTTTATATTTGAATCACAAGCCAAAAACAGTCCGTCATCAAGAACCATGCCTCCGCCCCAAGTTGAAACGTCCTCAAGGATAATATATTTATAAGTTGGTTCAAACATAACGTAACCATTACCTTGATAAATGGGTTTAGCGGTTGACTCACCTGTTGCAATACCTTTTATTGCTTTACCTAAAAAATCTTTAGCGCCCTTTATTCCGGAAGACATTGTTACACTACCTGCAGTCCATTGCATAGCGCCGGCTTGAACTTTAACAGCATTTCCGTTAAGTTTGCAAAGAACCTGTCTTTTTCTGAAGTTCATTTCTTGCATAAAATATGCAACCGCTGAAGATGAAGGATCAACACTCAAATCTTTTTGATGTTCATAAACTTCATAGCAACCAATTTCTGCTATTTTCTTCATGTTTTCGTTGTTTTGCAAATTGTTAATTTGAACCATTTTTATTTCCCCTTTTCTTTTTAACGTTTATGAATTAAATTTTTAGTTTAATACATACATATATTTTAACAAATCAACTCTTTAAAGTAAAGTTTTTATTTGCGCAATCCTTTTGGATAGTGGTTTTTGGCTTTGCCGTTTACAACCTTTGCACCGCCAAGTGAAAATCCGTCAACCGTAACTACTGCCCAACCGTTAGTCATATCTACGTCAATTTCTTCACCGTGTAGATATTTTATAAGTTTGTCACTTTCAAGCGGTAAATTAATTTTTCGTTTAAACTTATGACCAAGTGCCGCAAAAAACTGATGGTGCGGCATAACATAATTTTTTCTAACTTCGCCAATTGTAACCCCGCAACAAAATGCCTGTCCGTCTTTTATTGGTATTTTATTGTTGTAATATACAGGGTTTCCGTTATACTCGCCGACGTATTCGGGATTATATTCACTCAATGTTTCATTAAGAAAATCTGTAACAATTTTATTGGGCTTTTTATTGTTAAAAACGGTTTTGCTATTATGCTCATTTTCGCCTTTGTGGTGAAGCACCGCCATAAACTGACCTTCCCCTTTGGCTTTATGGGGGTAAAACCTACGTGCAAAGTGAATGTTTTGGCATTTGCAACCCTCAAACGCAATTCCGTCGCAAGTATATTTTTGCACCCTTTCATTAACGGGAACAATTTGAAATTCAGGGTGTCGCTCCAAAAAGGCGTCAACCGTCATTTCGTTTTCTTCCAACGAAAAAGTACAAGTGGCATATACAATATATCCCCCGCTTTTAAGCGTTTTTACAGCATTATCTAATATTTCGGCTTGACGCTTGGCACACTTTTCAACGTTGCTCTCGCTCCACTCGTCAATAGCAATTTGTTCTTTGCGGAACATACCCTCGCCCGAGCAGGGCGCATCAACCATAACTAAATCAAAAGCGTTTTCAAAAACTGTAGCCAATTTAGCGGTATCCATACAAGTAACAACCGCATTGTTAAGTCCCAACCGTTCAATGTTACCTGTTAGTATTTTGCAACGGGAAGATATAATTTCATTAGAAACTAAAATTCCGTTTTCGCCAAGTTTGTTCTTTAACTGTGTGCTTTTTCCGCCGGGGGCTGCACACATATCAAGCACACACCAGTCACTGTTTATATCAACACATTCTACAGGCGCCATTGCCGCCGGTTCTTGAACGTAGATAAGCCCTGCATGGTGATATAAATGGTTGCCAACTTTTTCATAATCAAGATAATATCCGTTAGCAACGTATGGGATTTTTTCTTTTGAAAAAACATTGATTTTTTCAAATTCTTCTAAACTGATTTTATCGGTATTAACCCTAAACGCTTTTATTGGCGGATTTTGCAGTTCTTTTATGTAACTGTCAAATTCCGTACCCAATAATTTTTTCATACGGTTTTGGTATTCTTGGGGCAGTTGTTTCATTTGTTACTTCCTTCAAACATTTCAATATTAAGCATACACATACCAACCGCCGTAATTGCGGCAGTTTCGGTACGAAGTATCCTTTTTCCTAAAGAAATAATTTTAGCATTTGACTTAAGTGCTTTTTCAATTTCCAACTTTTCAAAGCCACCTTCGGGGCCTATGAAAATACCCACACTTTTAACGTTTTTAAGTTGTTCTAACGCCTCAATTGTAGCGGTCATACCCTCTTTGTTTTCGTAAGGCACCAAAATTAAATCAAGTGTTCTTGCAAATTCCAACGCCTTATCAAACGTGCAAACGCTCTTAATTTCAGGTATAATATTGCGTTTGCTTTGTTTTGCGGCACTTTCGGCAATACTTTGCCAACGCAACTGTTTTGCTTTGGCTTTTTTATCGTCAAGTTTAACAATACAGTGTTTCATTTGAACAGGCACAACCGAAAAAACACCAAGTTCAACACATTTTTGAATAATATATTCCATTTTGTCGCCTTTGGGCAAACCTTGAAACAGGTATATGCTAACCGGAAGTTCAGTATCGGTGTAATCTTGTTCCAAAATTTCCAAAGAAACGGCATCTTCCAAGAAATTATCTATACGGCACAAATCACTCTTACCGTCACAACTTATAAGACAAGTGTCACCTATTTCCATTCTTAAAACATTTTTTATGTGATTATAATCTGTACCGTCAATTATGTAACGTGAATCTTGTTTGTTTTTTTGTTCAGCAAAAAAATTAAACATACCCGCCCTGCCTTTATTAAAGAATAAATTTTCACAAGAACTTTTAATCAATAATTTTTGATAAATGTTTTACAAAAATAATTATATCATAAAATTATAACTTTTTCCACCGCAAATACAAAAAAGCCCCAAACCGCAAAGGTTCAGGACTTTTTTATCAAATTACAATTAATATTAAAATGTAAAAATTATTATTTTAACACCTTTTTACACCAAGTACGTTTGTTGCATTTGGGGCACTTTAGGTAACGGGTTGTTCCGTTGTGCATAGCCCACAACGCTTGTGAATAGGTTGGCACAATTTCGTAACCGCAATTTTTACACTTGTAAGCACCCACACTCACTTCAAGTTTTAAAGCGTAAAAACAAGGTATCAAAAATACAACAGCACATCCAATAACAGTAACTAATTGCCACACACCCTCGGGTATTAAAAATCTGGCAATCATAATACCTGCAAACAAAGCCACCATACTTACGCCCATAATTACCCACATTGACGTCCAAATTATTTTATTTTTTCTTTCTAATTCTTTTGACATATCAAGCAAAAGTTGTTCGTTTTTTTGGTAGTTGTTTTCCATATCAATTTTCTCCCCACATAATAACTCATTTACACTGATGTTAAATATACCGCAAAGGTCAAGCATAATCGAAGTATCGGGCATTGCGATACCTCTTTCCCATTTGGATATTGCTTTATCGGTAATATTTAATTTTTCTGCTAATTGCACTTGTGTTAAATTTACTTTTTTTCTACACTCGGCAATAAATTTTCCGATTTTAATTTGGTCCATAAGGTACCTCCTTTCGCTTACAGTATAAACAATTCAAACTACAAATCACACATACCGTTGGTTTAGTGGGGATAATATTAACTCAACAACGCTAAAATAAAGCATTGAATTATTGTTTGTAAATTGATTATATCATATAATCTAATATTTTTAAATAGTTTATGCCTAATGGAACAAATGAAAGATGACTGAAATATAATTTTTCATCCGGTTATCTGCGCTTTATCAACGTGTTTATACTGCGACATAAGCCAATATACTGCCGTATTCATATCAATTTCGTGACCGCCGTCAAAAATATCAAGATAAACCGAAGCATCCGGATATTTTTCCATTAAAGCATTATAAAATTTAATACTGTGCGACACCGGAACAACAGGATCCTTTTTACCGTGAAAAATTTTCAAATTTGCTTTTGCAATATTATCCAAATACGATATTGGCGAACGCTTAAGCATTTCATTTGTGCTGTTTGTGCAACACTCTAAAACGTGTGGAGCATAATTTTGATTTTCCTCCACCCAATCAACAAGATTTGTTATAGGAACATAAGCACCTATAGCTTTAAAATATTCAGGACACATTCCTGCCATAAGCAATGCCATATGTCCGCCGCCGCTAAGACCTAACAAAAATATATTTTCCTTATCAATGGCTTCATTTTCTAAAAGATAATCAATCGCATCTTTGATGTCTTGCTTGGCATATTCGGAACCGCAAGCAAGAGTGCAGTTTGGATTACTTTTCAAGTTACTACCGCGAAATTCCGGTAAAAGTAAATTAAATTTGTACTTTTCGGCTACCGGCAACATATTGTCGATTTGATTGAATCTATCATAACTCCAGGTATGAAGACCTACCAATAACGGACGCTTTTCTTTAGACTCTGATTTATAAAACAATGACGGTTGCAAGACTGAGTCAAGCGAAGATTTAACTAATATTTCTCTTTGTTTCATAAGTTCTCCTTTGTTTCTATTTTATCGGCAATTTTGTTACTTCAACAGATAAAATCATAGGATTATATCAAAACTCATAATCTTCAAAACCGTATCCGCTTTTAGAAGATAACTTTAAAATATCTTTATCTACCTCAAAACCACCGCAAACACCGTTTTGAGAATTTACAAAAGAGAAGAAAGAATCAAGGTCTGCCGATTCAATATTATCCTTTGCTAAAACAACTGCCGCTGCAGCAGAAATTGCCAATTTTGATTCGTAGAAACAACCAACGAGGCATGTTTTACCGTATTTTTTGGCAATATCCGCAATTTGAAGGGCTGGGTAAATTCCGCCGCATTTCATAAGTTTGATATTTACAATTTTACAAGCATCGTGCTGGCAGGCAATTTCTGCCTGTATAGGTGTATGAACACTTTCATCCGCCATAATAGGAACGGGAGATACCTTATTTATTTCTGCCATTGAGTGAACGTCCCAAAAAGGTAACGGCTGTTCGGCTTCGGTTATATTGTATTTACTAATTTCTCCAAGTACATAAAGAGCGGTATTTTTATCGTAACCTTGGTTCGCATCAATTCTAAGGTCTATATCGTCGCCAACCGCTTTTCTTATTTGCTTTACTACCTCAATATCCTTTTGAGGATCTATTCCGCATTTAATTTTAAGAATACGGAATCCTTCCTCTACCCTTTCAACCGCTTCTTTCACCATGTTTTCTACACTGTCTATTCCTATAGTCATATCGGTCTGAACAGAATCGGTCTTTGCGCCAATAAGTTTATGAACAGGTTTTCCCGCCTTTTTGCCCATAATATCATAGCAAGCAATATCTATCGCCGCCTTAGCAGAGGTATTGTTAAGAAGCGTTTTATCCATAATTTCGTGAATTTTGGCAATATCGGTGGGATCCGCTCCCAATAGTTCAGATTTCATAAATTCAATGGATGCTATAACGCCATCAACAGTTTCGCTCGTCACAAGCGGAAACGGTGTGGCTTCGCCCAAGCCGTAAATACCCTCATCGGTCAATATTTTTACATATACACACTGACTTTCAATGTTGGCTGTAAATGCTATTTTAAACACCTTTTTACGCCTAAAAGAAACCTTTTTTGTGAGAATATCAACTATTTTCATTTTATCACTCTTTCATAAATAATATTATGGTTTTTATTTTTTAAGTATATCACTTCACCTTTACATTTACAATAAAAACATTAACGTTATAGTTTTTATATATAAGCAATTCATTTCGCAATGCCAAATCCGTCATCTAAACCTAACTTACATACCCAAAACGAAAGACACCCGCTTGGGTGTCTTTCGTTTTGGTTATTTTGAACTTAATGACACGAATGAAAAGTGCCTGAAAACCGTAGATTTCATTGTAGTATTACAAATTTAATAGTTTTATATCAAATCTTCCATTCTGCTTAAAGTAACCCAAATTAAATATTTCGCCGTTGTGCTTTTTATTCCATAATTCTGCAACAGTTTTTAATTCTTCAGCAGTTATAAGCAGTATTTGTGTGTCATTATTCAAGGAATAATCGACACATTCCTGCACACTTTGAGCCGTGAAGTCGGGTGCAATTACCATAAATACCACAACATCTTTATCAGATGTTTTAATGTACCTATCAAACTGCTGAATATGGTCTTTAAGATTAACGGGGGTTTCTTTTGATTTATTATCCCACATTATGTATTTGTCTTTGAAGGATAATTTGCCATCGGGATGTTCCGTTCCAGTCAATGTCAACGGCTTGTTCATTAACATCTTTTCAAATATATAATTAGTAGCATCTTCAAAATAATGCTCACATTGTAAATCTTTTTCTATAACATTATTCGAACGTAAGAATTTTAAATCCCGTCTTGCCAACTCACTGTACACAGAAACATATTTTTCTCTTGTATCTTCTGTCTTTAGTTCAATACGGCGTATTGAATCATAATATTCTAATATTCTTTCGATCAAAGCCTTTTTTGCACCAGATACACTTAAACCTAAATCTCCACACCAAGCAGAAAGTTCTTCTACATTCATTCCATCATATGCAGAAAAACCACCAATCAAATTAGAAGGCTGTATTGATTTCAAGATAATAGCCTTTAATTCATTAACAGTAGGGTTGTTTGATATTTCAATATTTGCTTTCTCATAATGCTTACTTGCTTTTGACACTATATCAATAAGATACTGTTTTTTAGTTTTCTTGACAACATATTCAACTAACTTTTCATACCCATAAGAGCGAATTTCAATATTATAATATTTGCGAATTTCGCACGCTACATCATCAGGTATCATATCGCACAGAACACCATCTGAATTTTTTACACACACAAGCAAACCTTTGGACTGCAATATTTTTCTTGCAGAATCAATATCATCAAATGTATGTAGCATATTCTCAAGATTTGGAAATCTACCGGATTTAGCTTCCAAAATTTGCTGCTCTCTAATAGTAATTGAGAGATACTTTCTTAAGGACTCCAATAAATTCTTTTCATCAATTGAAATATCATCATTAAGTGCCCAAGCAGTATCAAGCATATGCTTAAACAAAGCTAAATCTTTCGAGATTTTACCCATATCAAAGTTATTAGATTCATCAATAATTGTCTTCTCATAATTAAGTATCGCTGAATCCGTTTCTTTGCAAGAAGAAATAAAATCATCTTGATCAAGTAAATAATCTCGCAACAAAATAGGGGCAATTATTCTTACTGCCCTATTACCATCAAGCTTCAATTCTTCCAAACGGTTAGATATGTTTTCGTAAGATGTATATTGTTTTGCGGTTTTAATTAGAAATTCTTTAATTTCATCTAACTCTAACCGTCTATAATCAGCAACATAAGCCGATGCTATTCTTTTAGCTATTGTTATATTAGGTATCTGTTCAACAAACTTGATAAATTCCATAATATTCCACCTCAAAATAATTTTAGCACAAAAAATTCATTTTGTCAAAAATAAGGAAAATTTCTGCAATGCTACATTTTTTCTTTTAAAGTTTTACAACTAGAAATCAAAACTCGTCTTATACGACCACAAAGGTTTCTATTCGTTTTATACGTATCTTCATCAATAGCGTTTGTATTAAATAGAAGTTGCAACCAACCCTCTGTTTCACTACATTCTTTTAATGCAATTTCAAACTTAGAAAGCATATCTGCCCTACTCTGCCCGTAATTCGCTTCTCGAATATTTGCATAAACACTGCTTGAACATTTGCGAATTTGAAAGAGAGTGTTTGATGGTGCTTTTATGTTTTTGCAAAGCAATTCTATATCAGTTGCTAATTGTTCAGAATAAATAAGCAAATAATTCTTGGGCATGCTATCACTTCCTTTTTATTGATTATACTACAAATTACAAGTAAAATCAACGGCTTGCCGTTGTATATCATCAATTCCGCAGGAATTGCATATCATCAAAACGAAGTTTTGTATATCATCAAGCCGACATAAATACACGCTTCGCGTGATGATATGCGCCTACGGCGATGATATACAGCCCTTTCGGGCTGATGATATACCAAGCCTGTCGGCTTGGATAAAAAAATCCAAGTCCGAAGACTTGGATTTTTTTGGGTGTTTTGAACTTAGTGGCACGAATGAAATATGCCTGAAAAACCGAGAATTATCACTTTTCATAAGTAATTATAGATTACTCCATAAAACAAAAAACGCTATCGCAACAATCATATGAACAGCAGGAAGAAAACTATAAAATTTAATTTTTTTCTTTGTTGATGTGATTATCAAAGAAATAATATAAGTAATAATGTATGTACCTGCTAATACCATAGCAAGAATAGAAACAATAGCCTGAAAAACAGACTCAGCCATACCGATGTTCGCCAATGAAATCATAGTTCCAATTATCGAAACCAAAGAAAATGGAATTGGAAGAGCTTGTATAATATATAAAATTATAACTTTAGATTTATTTTTCATATCATCACCGACCTTTAAGTGTATTATAGCATAAAAGTGGCAAAAAATCAATGTGGAGCATTGAGTATGATGAAATATCGCTGTGCGATATGAAATAATCCTTACGGATTATGAAATATTTTGCTACTGCAAAATGTGAAATAAAATTCGCCTCTTAACATTTGCGAAGCAAATATTTCATACGCGTTAGCGTATTTCATAGCGAAGCTATTTCACTCGCCGTAGGCGAATTTCATTGAAAAAGAAAAGACAAGTCTTTCGACTTGTCTTTCTTTTTCTGGAGGCACCACCCGGATTTGAACCGGGGCGTAAAGGTTTTGCAGACCTCTGCCTTACCACTTGGC
>SVOX01000029.1:0-12773 GCA_015066165.1 Oscillospiraceae bacterium
TTTCATCTCTTTCACTCCTCAGATTTCCCGCCGTCTGCGGTCATACAAACTACACCGTACGCCCTCAGATTATTTGCGGGCCATCATTCCCACCAGCTCATGGGGAACATAGAGCTCTTCAAGATAGGAATGAAGCTCGGCATCTGTGAAGATGCGGATGAGCAGCTCCTGCATTTCGGTCTCCATTTCGACGAAGACCTCCGCCGCGATATCCTTGGGAAGCATTCTGAAAACGGGAAGCTGCTTGTTTTCGGGCAGCTCGCTTAAAAGATTTGCAATATCAACGGGGTTCATATCCCTGATGACCGATAAAAGCTGCGTATAATCCTTTTTTTCTATGAGTTCAAGTTCTTTTTCAAACATCGGCTTTCCTCCCTTGGGAAAAATAAAAGGACGCTGAAAAAAGCGTCCGGCGTAGGTTGGGAGCGAAAAAAAGCACAAAAGATCAGGCACACAAAACAGCCGCCGGGACTTTTTGTGCGTTAAATGCATTCATGATCCTTGTACTGCATATACCCCCGGCATCCATTTGTGTTTCACCTGCCTTATAAAATGATCCATAAAAAGAATAGTCCTCTTTTTGTCCCTTGTCAACCGATTTTAACCTTTTATTAATAGATAATATTGCTGTATGGTGTTATAATCTAAATCAGGAAGATTATATTATGGGATATTGCGAATATGAATGAAAATTATTTGAAATATAAGGGTTTGAGCAGCGCCGATGCAAAAAAAGCAGCAGACGCGGGGCTTATAAACGAAAGCACTCAAAAGAGCACAAGGAGCGCTTACGCCATAATCGCATCCAACCTGTGTACTCTTTTTAACCTTGTGAATTTTATCCTTGCACTGCTGCTGTTTTACGTTGGTTCATACAAAAACATGCTGTTCATGGGTGTAGTCATATCGAACCTTTTGATCGGTGTGGTGCAGGAATTGAGGGCCAAGAAAGCCGTTGACGATCTTTCCCTCATGAACGCGGCAAAGGCAAACGTCATCAGGGATTCAAAGCTGATGGAAATAGCATCGGATATGGTCGTACAGGGCGATCTGATCGTATTTTCTCAGGGCGATGAGGTTTGCGCGGACTGCTTGTGCCTTGAAGGGAGCTGCGAGGCGGATGAGTCGTTCATAACCGGTGAGTCCGAGGGAGTGAACAAAAAGGCGGGCTCGACCCTGCTTGCGGGCAGCCACATCGTCAGCGGAAATATCCTTGCAAGGGCGGAAAAGGTGGGACATGATACCTATATAGCCGGCATTGCAAGGGGCGCAAAAAAGTATAAAAAGCCGTATTCGACGCTTATGACGGCGCTTAAGAAGATAGTCGTTTTCTCAAGCGCGATCATAATCCCCGTAGGCGTTTTATTGTTCAGGTCCCAGTATCTGATAGAGGCAAACCTTAAAAACGCTGTGGAACAGACCGTGGGCGCGCTGATCGGCATGATCCCCGAAGGGCTTATGCTGCTCACCAGCACCGCGCTTTGCCTTGGCGTAATAAGGCTTTCGAGCAAAAAGATACTGGTCAGGGAGCTTTATTCGATTGAATCACTTGCAAGGTCGGACATCGTCTGCTTTGACAAAACGGGCACCATCACAACAGGAAAACCTAAAGTAACCGATGTAATACCCTATAACACACCAAAGGAAAAATTATTATCACTTGCATTTTCACTTGAAAGACAAAGTGAACACCCACTTTCAAAGCCAATAATAGACGAGTGTGAAAAACTTGGTATCAGTTACTCAAAAGTCAGCGATTTTAAAGCGGTTGCGGGTAACGGTCTTTCAGCGGTTTGCCAAAAAAGTTTGCTAAAAGGTGGCAATTTATCCTTTATGGACGGCTGTGTTCCCACAGAAGAAATTGACAAAGCGCAACAATTAGCCCAAAGCGGAAAAACACCTTTATTCTTTAGCAAAGATAATAAATTTTGCGGTATTATTGCCGTTGCCGATACCCCAAAACCCGAAAGTTACGAAGCCATAAAAGAGTTGAAAAACATGGGGCTTCGTGTTATAATGATTAGTGGTGACAACGAAAAAACTGCTAATTCGCTTGGCGAAAGTGTTGGAATTAATGAAGTTTTTGCCAACACCAAGCCCGACCAAAAAGCCCAAATTATAAACTCGCTCAAACAACAAGCAAGTGTTATAATGGTGGGCGACGGTATAAACGACGCCCCTGCTTTGACTTATGCAGACATTGGTATTGCCATAGGAACCGGTACTGATATTGCCATTGACTCGGCTGATATTGTGCTTATGAAAAACAATTTGTTTGACGTAAGTGCGGCTATACGCCTTTCACGTCACACTATAAATAATATTCACCAAAATTTGTTTTGGGCTTTTTGTTATAATTGTTTAGGTATTCCTTTGGCGGCAGGTGTGTTTATATCGCTCTTTGGTTGGCAACTAAACCCAATGTTTGGTGCCGCCGCAATGAGTTTATCCTCTTTTTGCGTTGTATCAAACGCATTACGTCTTAATTTGGCTAAAATTTATGACAATAAAAAAGATAAAAAAATTAAACATAAGGAGAAATTAACCGTGAATTTCAAAACCACCTTAAAAATTGAAGGTATGATGTGTGGACACTGCGAAGCAAGAGTTAAATCTGCTTTAGAAGATGTAAAACACACCGTTTTCGTTACTGTAAGTCATCAAGACGGCACCGCCATAGTGGAAAGTAAGAAAGATATTTCAAAACAACTAAAAAAAGCCGTTGAAACATGTGGTTACAAAGTCTTAGAAATTTTATAACGGAGTGAAAATATGAAACAAACTAAAAAAATACTGGCATTTGCGCTAATACTTGTTATTTGCTTTACTGCAATACCTTTAAATTCATTAACCACCGCTGCTGCAACGGTAAAAATCGGTTATATTTCGGGTGAGAATATCAACATCCGTGAAGATGCCACTACAGGTTCGGCATCGGTTGACAAGGTTTCAAAATGGACAGTTACTGTTACGGGCAGTAAAAAAGATACTCTTTCAACCAAAAATCCAAGCGATAACGCTGTTTATGATTGGTATGCAGTATCTTACGTTTCGCAGTCCAAAACCGTTACAGGATACGTTAGAGAAGATTTAATAACTGTTAAAGATTATACTGTAAATAATTCTTTTGCAGCAACTTTATCAAAGTTTCCTGCAAGTTATAGAAATCAGTTAACCATACTTCATGCTTTGTATCCAAACTGGAAATTTGAAGCCGACGTAGTTGAAAAAGGTTTTAAAGAGTCTGTTGCTTTACAAGACACGGGTTTTAGAAAACTTGTAACTACAAAATACAACTCATTACGCTCAATGCGTGACGGTTGTTACAATTGGTCAAAAAATAAATTCATCACTTCAGATAATAGCAAATACGGTGCCTCTACCGAAGTTATTGCTTATTATATGGACCCCCGCAACTTCCTTAACGCTAACGACATTTATATTTTTATGCAACAGTCGTTTGATTCCGGCAGCCAAACCAAAAGCGGTGTTGAAAATATTATTAATGACACTTTTCTCGATGCAACAATATCAAACTCGAAAGACGCCTATAACGGCAACACTTTTTCTACCGTAATAATGGAAGCCGCTAATCAGTCAAAAGTTAACCCTTACGTTTTGGCATCTACCCTTATTCAAGAACAAGGCCGAAACGGTTCTACTTTAGCCACCGGTATTAAGCACAAATATAAAGATAAAAACGGCAAAGAAAAAGAAGCAACTGTATATAATTTCTTCAACTTCGGTGCGAGTGGCAGCAACAAGGATGCTATACTCAAAAACGGTGCTAAATACGCTTACGAGCAAGGTTGGACCACCCCTTCAAAATCTTTAATAGAAGGCGCCAAAAAATTCGGTTCGGGTTATATTGCCATTGGTCAGGATACATATTATTACAAAAACTATAACGTTTTAAATCCTGATAGAATTTGGCACCAATACGCACAAAGTGTTCACGATTCATTAAGTTCGTCACGCTTTTTGAAGACTTGTTATGCTGATTACAAAAATTTAAACGTAACTTTCCGTATTCCCGTATATAACGATCTCCCTAACAACATTTCAGCTTTCCCACAAGAAAACAATAATTACAACAATTATTATTTCACTTCAATTGTAGCAAACGGCCTAACTCCCGAATTTAACAAATACAAAAACAACTACTCCCTTACAACAACGGGTAACGTTGACGTTTTTGTAAAATTACCTGACGGTGCTGTTTTCGTTGGACTTCGTACCCGTAACCTCAAAAAAGGTACCAACAAAATACCCTTGGTTGTGCAATCACAAACGGGTTATACAAGAACATATACGTTAACCGTCACAGCCGAAAACGATGCTGTTTTAACCGTAAAACAAATTGGCGGTACTTTAATGCTTGAAGCCGACGGTAATTATTACCACTATATAAATGGCGAACGTACTTATAACACAATGCTTGTTTGGTATAAGGGTGCTTACCATTATGTAAAAAACGGCGTTTTCACAAAAACTACCGGCTTTGTTAAATACCTTAACAAGCCATACTATGTGAAAAACGGTATCAATAATAAACAAACCGGTTTTGTTAAATATAACGGTAAATATTATCAACTAAAAAGCGGTGTTAGAGTTACAAAAAAGACCTTTAAAAAACGAGGAAAAGTTTATTTACGGCTTTCATCAACCGACCTTACCTACAACGGTAAAGCAAGAAAACCATCAGTTAAAATTTATACAAGTTCAGGCAAAAAACTTTCAACAAAATACTACACAGTTACCTATAGTTACGGCAGAAGAAACGTTGGTAAACATAAAGTAACGGTTAAGTTGAAAAAGAAATATAAAGGTACGCAAAAACTTTACTTTACCATAAAACCAAAATCTTCAAGAGTTTCAAAACTCACATCAAAGAAAAAGTCACTTAAGGTTTCACTCAAACGACAACCCACACAAACCAAGGGTTATCAAATCCAGTACTCTACCACAAAGGACTTTAAAAACGCTAAAATTAAAAAGGTTGGCTCTTACAACACCACGTCTGTTACACTTAAAAAATTAAAATCCAAAACCAGATATTATGTTCGTGTAAGAACCTACAAAATAGTAAGCGGTAAAAAGTATTATTCGGCTTGGTCGAGTTATAAAAAGAAAACCACAAAATAACGTAAAAAAGGAAGCAATAAAATTTGCTTCCTTTTTTAAACTTGTACTTTTATTTATTTAAAAAGTATGCTATACTACTTTTTGGAGATGATATTATGAAAAAAACTGCAATAATAACCGGCTCGTCAAAAGGTATTGGTGCGGCTACAGCAATACTTTTTGCACAAAAGGGATATAACGTTGTAATAAATTATAACGATTCGTACGAATCGGCAACATTGCTCGCCCGTTCCCTTTCTGAAAACGGTTTTTCAGTAACCACCCAAAAAGCAAACGTGGCAAACCGCCTTGAAGCCGAACTTTTAATTAAAGAAACACTCTACAAGTTTGGCAGAATTGACGTTTTGGTAAATAATGCAGGCGTGGCTTTTGAAGGGTTAATCACCCAAACAGATGAAGTTGATTACGACAGAATAATGAACATAAATCTTAAAGGTGTTTTCAACTGCTGTAAAGCCGCTGCGCAAGTTATGGTAAATCAACAGTCGGGCAAAATAATCAATATTTCTTCAATGTGGGGTGAAACAGGTGCTTCTTGCGAAGTAGCGTATTCGGCTTCAAAAGCGGGTGTTATAGGGCTTACAAAAGCACTTGCTAAAGAATTAGCGCCAAGCGGAATTACTGTTAACGCTGTTACCCCAGGTATTATTGAAACTTCTATGAATTCAAATCTTTCGGTAGAAGAACTAACCGAATTTGTTGAATCAATACCACTCGGCCGTATGGGCACAGCCGACGAAATTGCCCAAGCAGTTTACTTTTTAGCGAGTGAAAATGCCGACTACATAACAGGTCAGATTTTAGGTGTAAACGGCGGGTACGTAATCTAATGCAAAAATACACAGTTTTAAAAGCCGCTTGTTATACTTCAAGTATAACAATGTCTGTGGTAGGCAACCTATCCCCTATTCTGTTTATTACCTTCAATACCCTTTATGGTATTTCCTATTCCCTTTTAGGTCTTTTAGTACTTATAAATTTTATTACACAGTTAGGTATAGATTTGATTTTCTCTTTTTTCTCACACAAATTCAACATTCCCCGTACTGTAAAACTAATACCTATAATCGCAATAATCGGTCTTTTAATATACGGCATATCTCCTCTTTGTTTTAAAGGTTACGAATATTTGGGCTTAAGCGTTGGTACGGTTATTTTCTCCGCTGCGGCAGGTCTTGGCGAAGTACTTATCTCCCCTGTTATTGCCACTATTCCCGCCAAAGACCCCGACCGTGAAATGAGCAAACTTCATTCAGTTTATGCTTGGGGTGTTGTTGGTGTAGTAATTTTCGCAACTCTGTTTTTGTTTTGTTTCGGAAAAGAAAAATGGTATTTACTGCCACTAATTTTTATTGTAATTCCGCTTGTTTCAGCGTTTCTTTACGCTAATACAAAAATACCTCCAATAGAATCACCCGAAAAAGCTTCCGTGGCACTTTCTTTCTTTAAAGACAAAACGCTTTGGCTTTGCTTTTTTGCCATATTTTTCGGAGGTGCGGCAGAACTCACAATGGCGCAATGGTGCTCGGGATATCTTGAAAAATCACTTGGCATTTCAAAAGTTTGGGGAGATATTTTCGGAGTAGCACTTTTTGGACTTATGTTAGCAATAGGCAGAACGCTATATGCTAAAAAAGGTAAAAACATTGAAAAAGTTTTAATTTTGGGCTTTGGAGGCGCAATGTTGTGTTATATCATTGCCGCAATTACCAACATATCACTTATCGGGCTTTTTGCCTGTGCATTTACCGGTTTTTGTGTTTCAATGCTTTGGCCGGGCAACCTTGTGGTAGCCGCCAAACATTTTGAACAAAGCGGTGTATTTATATATGCGTTAATGGCGGCAGGCGGTGACCTTGGTGCTTCTGTGGGACCGCAACTTGTAGGCCTTGTAACCGACTTTACAATAAACAATCCCACACTTTTACAATTTTCAAAAACTCTCTCATTAGCATCCGAACAACTTGGTCTTAAATTTGGAATATTAGTTGCCGCTTTATTCCCACTATTAGGACTTCTTATTTCACTTAAATTAAAAAACCACGAAGACTAATCTTCGTGGTTTTTATTATTCCTTTATATTTCCCTTTTTGACATTTTCATCAATTAACTCTTTAGTCTTTTTCCAAATTTCTTTAGAACCCAACTCAGTTAACTTTTGACGGTTAAAAATTTGTTCAAAACTCACACTATGTGCCCGCCAGTCTCCGCCGTTATTCGAATCATTTAACAGCAACGGCTGAAAATTATCCATTGCGTGAACAAATTTCGCTTCTGCGGTTTCATTTGCCTCAAACTCATAGAATAGTGCTTTCAATTCTTCTCCCTGTTCGCAGGGCAAGAGGGCAAATATGCGCTTGGCAGCAGCATCTTCTCTTTCTTTTTGATGTTCAAGTGCCTTGCTGTCATAAGCATAGGCGTCCCCCGCATCAATTTCAACAACATCGTGAATAAGCGCCATCATCATTGCTTTAGCAAGATCGAAATCCTCATTTGCGTATTCTTTAAGCAGATATAACATAACCGCCATATGCCAAGCATGTTCAGCATCATTTTCTCGTCTTTCATACCCTGTAATATGTGTTTGACGCAAAATGTTTTTTTCTTTATCAATTTCCAAAATAAAATCAATTTGCTTTTTTAAACGGTCATTTTCCATCGCTACACCTTGGTTTTTAGATATTTTAAAAGTTCGCTTACAGGGAGTATCAACACACCAAGTCCCAAAGCAATAAGGAATTGACTCATTTTAAGTATTGTAAACCCAAACGTAAATCCTACCGGCGTAAACACCAAGAAAATCACAATAAACAAACTTGCAAATACTGCCTTATTCATAAAGGTATTTGAGAAAATTTCTTTAGTAAAAACAGTTCCTTCAAGTTTACTGTTAAAGCAGTGAATGGCTTGTGTAATACCAAGTGTAGCAAAAGCCATTGTTGTTGCAACTTCGTAAGAAACAACTTTACCAACGCTAAACGAAACAATGGTAGCCAAAGCAATAAACAAACTTTGAATTATTAGGGATACGAAAGATTTTAAATCTAAAATTTTGCGAATTCTTTTGAACGATTTTTTCTTCATAACCGATTGTTCGGCTTGTTCCATACTAAAGGAAATCGCCGGTGCACAGTCGGTCAAAAGGTTTATAAGTAACAATTGAACCGCCGCAAGTATCGGAAGTTTGAAAATACAAACGCCTAAAAACATAAAAATAAGTTGTGCTAAATTGCAACTGCATAAATAGTAAACCGCTTTTTTAATATTAGAGAAGAAGCCACGGCTTTCTTTAATAGCAGTAACAATTGAACCAAAATTATTCTTTAAAATAATAATATCGGCATTACCTTTAGCAACATCGGTACCGTATTTGCCAATAGCACAACCAACGTCTGCACAAGCCAAACTTTCGGCATCGTTTAAACTGTCACCCGTGACAGTAACAACCGCTTTTTTATCTTGCCACGCTTTTACAATTCGAAGTTTGTCGCTGGGCGAAACTCGGGCAAAAACGCTGTATTTTTCAATATTTTGTGACAATTCTTCATCGGTCATCTCGGTAAGTTCGGCACCTGAAATTGCCTCATCATCGTTCACAAGAATACCCATTTCCTTTGCAACGGATTTTGCAGTATTAAGATTATCGCCCGTAACCATTACAACCTTAATATTCGCTTTTTTGCAAAGTTTAATTTCTTCAACAGCACTTTTACGAATTGGCTCTTTCAAAGCAAGCAAGCCAACAAAAGTCAAGTTATCTTCAATTTCATCTGCACTTGGGTTTGCGGGAATTTCAGTAAGCGGTTTCATAGCAATACAAACGTTACGCAAAGATAAATCCGCCAACTCTTCATTAACTTTTAACAAGTTTTCTTGGTTGCAGTTAATACACTTTGGAATAATAACTTCGGGTGCACCTTTAACAATAGCAACAGGACGCTCGTTTATCATTGTGATAACCGTCATCGATTTTCTAACCGCATCAAAAGGAATTTGATTAATTTTAGGCATTAAGTTAACCAAATCACTATCGGTCATTGAGTTGTATTCAAGACACGCAGTTTTAATCGCTTTTTCGGTAGCGTCGTTATTAAGGGTTGAGCATACAGCCCCCAAACGCAAAATAACAGATGCCGCTTGGCTGTTTTTATTATCTTCCAAATCAATGGTTTCTTTACCGTCATAAACTTTTGTTAAAACCATATCCTTATGAGTAAAGATACCCGTTTTATCGGCTATGATAACATTTGTTTTACCAACTGTTTCAAAAGCATTGCTTTCTTTAATAATAATTTTATCTTGTAAAATTCTGCCCGAACCAATAGCAATAACTATTGTAGCAATAGCAGGCAAACCTTCAGGAATTGCGGCAACTGCCAGAGCCAACGCATTAAGCACCGCGTTTACTGAAGTTATTGCAAACGGTTGTGACGATGAAAAATTTTGAATTAGACTTATTACAAATACCAAAGCGCAAACTACAAGAATTGAAACATTCACAAATTTCGATATAACGTCAAGTTCAGATTCAATTGGTAGTTGGCGGTTGCCAATTTGCTCACTAATTGCCGTGGTTTTACCGTTTTCGGTTTCAAAACCGGTAGCAACAACAACTGCTTTTGCAGTTCCGTGAACAACAGTTGCGCCCGAAAAGACCATATTACTGCGGTTTTCGAAAGAAATAATATCATCAAGTACGGCATTGCTATCTTTTTCAACGGGTACTTCTTCACCGGTCAAAGCCGACTCATTACAACGAAGTTCAACCGATTCAATAAGACGTGCATCAGCCGAAATATAATCCCCTTCGTTTAAAATGATTATGTCACCTTTAACTAATCTGTCAGCCGTAATAACTTTTTGAGTTCCTTCACGCAACACCTTTACTGTTGGGTGAATTTGACTTTTAACGTTTTCTAACGTGTTATCACAGTTGTATAAGTGAAATGCGCTTATTATAGCATTTACAACAACAACACCAATAATAACCAAAGCCATATATGCTTTAGGTTGATTATAAAGGGTTGAAACTATAAAAGAAACTATACAAACAATTAAAAGTGCAATTAGAGTTTTGCTTTTAAATTGTAATAAAAATCTCTTTAAAAGTGAGATTTTTTTATTTTCCTCAATTTCATTGGTGCCGTATTCTTGGGCTCTTTGGTCTGCAACACCGTTGGCAAGACCAATATTAGCATCAACCGAAAGTTCTTCTAAAACTTCATTAAGATTTGCGCTGTGCCAAATCATCCTAACACCCTTTCATAATAATCTTTCATTTGTTTAGCATCTTCTGCTTGGGTTCCCGCCGATTCACAAATAAACACAGGTGAACAACCGTATTTTGCGGTAAGTTCCATAACCGGTTCAAAATTTGGACCGTAAACAGTATCTTCAAAAGTTAAATGGCGTTTTTCCCCGCCCTGTGAATACTCAATTTTAGAAAAATGAGAATGAAAACATTTAAGGCGGTCGGTACCCAAATTATCACGAATTTGTGTAAATATTTCTTCAAAATCTTGCTTGGTTTTTAAAATTCCAAGGTCACGCGCATTAAGATGACCAAAATCTATACAAGGAATTAATCTTTCATCCATTTTGCAAAGTTCCAAAACTTCATACAAAGTACCAAGTTGATTAACTTTACCCATTGTTTCGGGGCAAATATGAATATGAGACAACCCTTCACTATCAAGCGCATCTAATGATAAGCGCATTGTATCTTTTGCAAGTATTAATGCTTCTTCACGAGATATTTTACCGCACGAACCGGTGTGTACAATAATTCTGTCACCGCCCATTGCGTTAACCGCACGAGCCGATGCCAAAATATAATTCACCGAATTATGTCTTTTTTCTTCTTCAACAGAAGACATTGAAATATAATATGGGGCGTGAAGCGATAAAGTTATCCCTTTTTCATTTGCCAATTCGCCTAATTGCTTTGCTTTATCAATACCAATGTTAACACCTCGTCCGCATTGATATTCAAAACAGTCAAGCCCCATTTCTACAACAAACTGCGGAATATCAAGACTGTTTTTAAAGCCCATTTCTTTAAAAATATCACTTGTACCCGCAGGACCGAATTTTGCCGACATACTAAACCTCCGTATTGGTGATTTTAAGCCATTTAATAAGTTTCGCTTCAACCTTACGCTTCATTCTAAAACGCAAAGACTTTTCGGGTTTAATTGGGGTTAATAAAATAGTTTTCACACCCACAAGATTACCGCCCAAAACATCGGTGAAAATTTGGTCACCAACAATTGCAGTTTCCTTACGTTTAGATTTAAGGCGTCTTAAAGCACGTAAATATCCAAAAGGTAACGGTTTTAAACCAAGTTCAATAAAATCTAACCCAATTTTTTTAGCAAACGGTTCAAGACGTTTAGCGGTTGAATTTGAAAGAATGGTCATTTTAATACCACGGCTTCTCATTGAAAACAACCAAGCGGTAAGACCTTCTAAAAGAACTTGTCCGTGATGTGTAGATAAGGTATTATCAACATCTAAAATAAGTGCTTTAATACCGTATTTTTTTAATATTTCAGGTGTAATTTCAGTTACCCTGTTTAATTTAATTTTTGGTTTAAACATAAAACTCTTTCCTCAAATAAAAAAGCGGTTGCATGCAACCGCTTTTTACACGAAAATATTAGCGGAACTTTCTTTTACGAGCAGCTTCCGACTTCTTTTTACGCTTTACAGAGGGCTTTTCATAGTGCTCTCTCTTGCGAACTTCTTGAATAACGCCATCTTTTGCAGTTTGTCTTTTAAAACGACGCAATGCGTTATCGAGAGATTCGTTTTCTTTAATTTTAACTTGACTCATTATATTCCCTCCCTCCGCAATAATGCAGGGGTTTTATTAAGTATTTTTTGGGTTTCCCCACAATAAAGAGATTAACCCTTTAAAGCAATAGCATTTGCAACGATTGCAAGTATAAAGAAAAGTATAGCAATATACTTTGTCCAACGAGCTAAAATAGCATCAACTGTTCTGGCCTTGTTCTTTGAAAGAAAAGTATCAGCACCGCCTGAAATAGCACCGTTAATACCGGCACGACGGCCTTGTTGGAAGAGAACAGCAATTATAATAGCAAGCGAAACGATTATAACTAATGCACCAATAATATATCCTAAAGCGCCCACTAGTTTCACCTCCATAGAAATAACATACATAACCAATATATATAATAACACAGTTATATAAATATTGCAACAAAAATTTTTATATTTTTTATTTTACAACAATATTTACCAATTTTTTGGGTACATAAAGTTCTTTAATAATGTTTTTACCCTCGGTTTCCGCCTTAACTGCATCTTGCTCTTTTGCAAGTGCAATAGCATCATTTGCCGAAATATCTGCCGCAACGTTAAGACGCGCTCTGATTTTACCATTAATTTGAACAACAATTTCAACCGTAGCATCAACACATTTTGCCTCGTCATATTCGGGCCACTTGGTTTGGTTGAGCATACCGTCAAATCCACACATTTCCCAAATTTCTTCGGTAATATGAGGTGCAAAAGGATTAAGCAAAGTAATGAAAGTTTTATATTCGTCTTTGGTAATCTTACCTGTTGCAGTAATGGAATTCATAAGAGACATAAGCGCTGCA
>SVOX01000029.1:12783-14272 GCA_015066165.1 Oscillospiraceae bacterium
CATCTTAAGGGTTTCAATATCTTCGGTAACCTTTTTAATTGTACGGTGCATCTCGGCTTCAATTTCCTTACGGTAACCGCTTTCATCGGTCATAATGTCATAAAGAGCCCAAACTTTATCAAGGAAACGCTTACTACCTTTAATTGAAGACTGACTCCAAGGAGCCGCTTTTTCAAAGTCGCCAATAAACATTTCATAAACACGCATAGTGTCTGCGCCGTAATCGTTTATAATTTCATCGGGGTTAACGACATTACCGCGAGATTTGGACATCTTCTCACCGTTTTCACCCAAAATCATACCGTGGCTTGTACGTTTAGCATAAGGTTCAGCATTAGGTACTGCTTTAATATCATAAAGGAATTTATGCCAAAAACGGCTGTAAAGCAAGTGAAGTGTTGTATGTTCCATACCGCCGTTATACCAGTCAACCGGACACCAATATTCAAGTGCTTCTTTTGATGCGAATTCTTTATCGTTGTGTGGGTCGCAATAACGAAGGAAATACCAAGAAGAACCTGCCCATTGAGGCATAGTATCGGTTTCACGCTTTGCAGGAGCCCCACAATGCGGACAAGTAGTATTTACCCAGTCGGTCATTTTTGCCAAGGGTGATTCGCCGTTATCGGTTGGTTCATAAGATTCAACGTTGGGAAGAACGAGCGGAAGTTCACTTTCAGGAATCGGTACCCAACCGCACTTTTCACAGTAAACCATAGGAATAGGTTCGCCCCAATATCTTTGACGTGAGAACACCCAGTCACGAAGTTTAAAGTTTGTCTTAACTTCGCCAATGCCCTTTTCGGTCAACCATTCTTGAATTGCTTTTTTCGCTTCTTCAACCGATAAACCGTCAAGGAATTGAGAATTTACAAGAACACCTGTCTGACAATCGGTAAATGCACACTTTTGAACGTCTTCCCCACCTTTTACAACTTCAATAATAGGAAGGTCAAACTTTTTAGCAAATTCCCAGTCACGTGTATCGTGAGCAGGAACTGCCATAATAGCGCCTGTACCGTAAGAAATAAGAACATAGTCCGAAATGAAAATTGGAATTTCGGTTTGGTTAACAGGGTTAATAGCCATAACACCGTCTAATTTAACACCTGTTTTATCTTTTGCAAGTTCGGTTCTCTCAAAATCAGATTTTTTAGCCGACTGTTCTTGATAAGCCACAACTTCATCGTAGTTTTTAATATTATCTTTCCACTTTGCAAGTAATGGGTGTTCTGGCGACATTACCATATATGTAGCGCCAAAAAGTGTATCCGCACGAGTGGTGAAAATATCGAAACTGTCACCCAAAGTAGTGTTAAAAGTAACCTGTGTACCGTATGAACGGCCAATCCAGTTTCTTTGCTGAGTTTTTACTCTTTCAATAAAGTCAACGTCATTAAGTCCTTCAAGAAGTTTTTCAGCATACTCGGTAATTTTGAGCATCCACTGGCTTTTTTCTTTTTGAACAACTTCACTGCCGCAACGTTCG
>SVOX01000030.1 GCA_015066165.1 Oscillospiraceae bacterium
GTGGCTTGTCGAAACGCTAAAAAGCGATTCGACAAACTACAATTATTATAAGACATTAAGAGGATGGATAAAAGTTCATCCTCTATGTATATTACTTTTTCGCCATTCTATAACCATTCCAATGATTATTGGTGAAATTAGAAGGTATTTACGTGACAATAATTTAATAAGGGTTAGCCGTTCAATAAAAGATACCGCATACCGTGCCATGCAAGTTAAAGAAAAAATAATGGCGAATAACGGTCAAGAGCCAACAGTATCTCAAATAGCAAAGGAACTTGACTTGCCAACAGCAGATGTGGTTGTAGCGCTTGAGAGCATAGTGTCGCCAATGTCGCTTTACGACCCCGTTTATTCTGACGGCGGAGATACAATTTACGTGCTTGACCAGTTGGGTGATAATAATGATGATAAAAATTGGCTTCAGGAAATTGCTTTTAAACAAGCAATTAAAGATTTGAGCGAAAGAGAGAAAAATATATTAACTCTCCGCTTTATGCAAGGGAAAACACAAATGGAAGTATCTGAAGAAATCGGAATCTCTCAAGCACAGGTTTCTCGGCTTGAAAAAGGTGCACTCGAAAAAATAAAGTCATAAAATTTAGTATTTGTGGAAAAGTATTATTAACACAATTTTGGAGGTAATCCCATGAAAAGAATAATTTCACTTATTTTAACGGTGCTAACGGTTGTGGCGCTATTTACAGGTTGTGGCAAGAAAAAACAAAATGCGCTGGTGTATTTTTTGAATTTTAAACCTGAATCTGCAGCGGTTTATGAAGAACTTGCAAAAAAATATGAGCAAGAAAAAGGCGTAAAAGTTAAGGTTGTTACAGCGGCGGCAAACACTTACGAACAAACCTTAAAATCAGAAATTGCCAAAACCGAAGCACCCACAATTTTTCAGGTAAACGGACCTATTGGTTATAATTCTTGGAAAGACTATTGCCTTGATATTAAAGACAGTAAAATTTATTCCTACCTTTCGGATAAATCTTTGGCTATAAAGAGCGGTGACGGCGTTTATGCTGTGCCTTATGTTGTAGAAGGTTACGGAATTATTTATAATAACGCTATTATGGATAAGTATTTTGCACTTCCAAACCGTCAGCAAAAGGTTGGCAGTATGGAAGAAATAAAAAATTTTGCAACGCTAAAAATAGTAGTTGATGATATGACAAAAAATAAAGAGAAATTGGGTATCGACGGTGTTTTTGCCTCTACTTCGCTTTCAAGCGGTGAAGACTGGCGCTTTACAACACATCTTTTAAATATACCGCTTTATTATGAATACAAATCGGCTCAAGATAAAGATGCAACAACGGCGCTTTTAGAATCTAAAGAAATTGACTTTAAATATGAGCAAAATTACAAAAAGATTTTTGACCTTTATATTGAAAATTCGGCAACAAAGAAAACACTTCTCGGTTCAAAATCTGTGGCAGATTCTATGGCTGAATTTGCGCTTTCCAAAGCGGCTATGGTACAAAACGGAAACTGGGCGTGGTCACAAATTTCAGGTGTTAAGGGTAACACGGTAGATGAAAAAGATATAAAAATGCTACCAATTTATATTGGTGTTGACGGCGAAGAAAAACAGGGTATTTGCATTGGTACCGAAAACTATTTTGCAATAAATAAAAACGTTTCCGAAGAAAAACGCAAGGCATCACTTGATTTTCTTGACTGGTTGTTTTCAAGCGAAACAGGTAAAAGAGAAGTTACCCAAAAACTTGGGTTCATAACCCCATTTAACACTTTTAAAGAAAGTGAAACTTCAAACGATCCGTTGGCAAAAGAAATTATAAGATATTTAAATGATGATGAAAAAACGGTAATTCCTTGGATATTTACCGCCTTTCCAAGTGAAAATTTCAAAAAAGAAACGGGCAGTGCTTTGCTTGACTACGTTCAAGGCACAAAAACTTGGAAAGAAGTCAGACAAACAGTAGTAGAAAAATGGAAGAGTGAAAGAAAATAAATGAAATCGCTCAAACGATATTCTGTGGTATTTGTAATGCCAACGCTAATAGCATTTATAATTGCTTTTGCGGTGCCTTTTGTGTTGGGGCTTTTCCTTTCTTTTACCGAGTTTCGAACGGTGAGTGATGCACAGTTTGTTGGATTTTCAAATTATATAAGAATTTTCACCCAAGATAAAACATTTTTAAACTCTTTGTGGTTTACTGTAAAATTTGCGGTTATTTCTGTTGTTACAATTAACCTTTTTGCCTTTGTTTTGGCGATTATGCTAACCCGTGACGTGTTTGGTACCCGTCTTTTCAGAACAGTGTTTTTTATGCCAAACCTTATTGGCGGAATTGTGCTTGGATATATTTGGCAACTAATAATTAACGGTGTGCTTTTTAATTTTGGTTATTCTATTACAACTAATGCGTCATACGGTTTTTGGGGACTGGTAATTCTTATGAACTGGCAAATGATAGGGTATATGATGATAATCTATATTGCGGGGCTCAGTAATATCCCAACCGATATTATTGAAGCGTCAAAGGTTGACGGTGCGGGGTGGTTTACAACCCTTTTTAGAGTGACAATTCCGTCTTGTATGCCGTCGATTACCATTTGCTTGTTTTTAACCATAACAAACTCGTTTAAACTTTTTGATCAAAACTTGGCTTTAACTGCCGGCGCACCCGGTGGCAGAACACGTATGGTGGCACTCGATATTTATGAAACCTTTTACGGAAGAATTGGCTTTGAAGGAATAGGTCAAGCTAAATCGGTTATTTTCTTTTTGCTTGTGGCTGTAATTTCTTTAACACAACTCATATTGACCAGAAGAAAAGAGGTTGAAATTTAGTGGCAAAAAGAATTTACGATACTTTGATTTTTATAGTGCTTTTATTTTTGTCTTTGGTATTTATAGCACCGGTACTCATTGTTGTTATAAATTCTTTTAAACTTAAATTTTCAATTGCAACCGAACCTTTTTTGCTCCCTACCGCCCAAACTTTTATTGGGTTTTCAAACTATGCCGAAGGACTTCGCACAACCGACTTTTTATCGGCTTTTGGCTGGTCTTTGTTTATAACCGTTTTTTCGGTTTTGGCAATAGTTTTGTTTACTTCAATGACTGCTTGGTATATTGTTAGGGTGAAAACCGTTTTTACAACACTGCTTTATTATTCGCTTGTTTTTTCAATGATAGTGCCTTTTCAAATGGTTATGTTTACAATGTCAAAAACCGCAAACGTTTTGGGGCTTGATAATCCGCTTGGAATAATTTTAATATATTTGGGATTTGGCGCAGGACTTGCAACTTTTATGTTTACAGGGTTTGTAAAATCGGTACCGCTTGGAATAGAAGAGGCGGCTACAATAGACGGTTGCACACCGCTTGGCACCTTTTTTAAAATTGTTTTTCCAATATTAAAGCCCACAACTATTACGGTTGCAATTCTTAATGCAATGTGGATATGGAACGACTACCTTTTGCCTTATCTTGTAATTGGCAACGATTATAAAACCATACCAATTGCCATACAGTATTTAAAAGGTGGGTATGGCTCGGTTGATATGGGCGCTATGATGGCAATGTTGGTGCTTTCAATTATTCCTGTGGTTGTGTTTTATCTCTTTTGTCAAAAGTATATAATAAAAGGCGTCGCCGCAGGCGCTGTAAAGGGTTAGTAAGCGCAATTTTAATTGCGCAATGAAATAAATCTCTTGTGAGATTTATGAAGTATTGCTTCGTAATGTGAAGTACGCTTCGCGTATTAAGATTTATTTCACTTCATATCAGATTTGGTTGATACTTCATATTTTTCGTTAGAAAAATACTTTATTTTGCTTTTTGCACAGATTTCTTGTGCTGGAAAGGTTTGCAAAAATTAAAGGGAGCCGTAATGGCTCCCTTTGAATATATTTTCTATTTGTGGTATGCCGAGCCCTCGTTTATTTTAAAAGCACGGTAAATTTGTTCCAAAAGCATAACCCTGAAAAGTTGATGCGGAAAGGTCATTTGCGAAAACGAAAGTTTTAATTTGCTGATTGCTTTCACCTTTTCACAAAGTCCGTAGGAACTGCCAATTATAAAGGTTAAATTTTTGCCGTTGTTTTTGGAAAAAGCCACATTTTCGGCAAATTTTTCACTCGATAGCGGTTTGCCTTCAATACAAAGGGTGAATACATCGCTGTTTGCAGGAATTTTTTTGAAAATCATCTCGGCTTCACGCAAGAGTGCAGAGTCAATTTCTGCTTGTGAAGGTTTTTCGGGCAAACGTACGGGCTCGAGTTCTAAAATATCTAATTTACAATATCTTGAAAGACGTTTTTGGTATTCCGCCACAGCGTTTTCAAGGTATTTTTCTTTAAGTTTGCCAAGGGCAATAATTGTTATTTTTATCATATTACCATTACTCCGTTTGCTTGCGGTTTTGCAACAGTTAAAATGTAATCTTTATCAATTTGTGCGCCAAGGTCCATAAGC
Source organism: Oscillospiraceae bacterium (assembly GCA_015066165.1). GTDB lineage: Bacteria > Bacillota > Clostridia > Oscillospirales > Acutalibacteraceae > UBA737. Next base: position 4,454 of record SVOX01000030.1, read on the forward strand.
GCCGCTGTGGCACAGCTTTTTGCTAATAAAGGTGTGTTGTTATGTTGGCTTAAATGCCCTAAAATAAAGCGTTTTGTGCCGTTTTTAAACAGATTTTTAAGTTCGGTGGCGCAAACATTATTTGAAATATGCCCGTGCTCTGATAAAATACGTGCTTTTAAAAATGGCGGGTAGGGGCCGTTTTTAAGCATTTCAATATCGTGGTTAGATTCCATCAAAACAACGTCGCTTTTCGAAAGTGCAGTTCTTACACAGTCGGTCACAATGCCCAAATCGGTGCATATTGCCACTTTTTTATCTTCAGGCAAAAGAAAAGTGTATCCGCTCGACCCTTCGCAGTCGTGACTGGTGGCAAAGCGTGAAATTTCAATGCCGCCTATTTGCACGGGTTTATCATCTATAGTTATTATTTTGGTTTTTGGGGGAATAGAACCGCTTTCTATAAGCGATTGAGCGGTTTTTTGCGAAGCAATAACACAGGCGCCCGTTTTGTTTAAAAAAGTTTTAAGACCTTTAATATGGTCGGAATGTTCGTGGGTGATTGCTACTGCTAAAATATCTTGGGCACAGGCGTTCACGGTATTCAAATTTTGGCAAATTCCTTTAAAAGAGGCGCCAACGTCAACAAGCACAGAACCTTCTTTGGTTCCTATATATGTACTGTTTCCCGTTGAACCGCTATAAAGTGGACAAATTTTTGACATTTTGAAAATCCTTTTTACTGTAAGTTTATTGTTATGAAAAACAGGTCAACCGTTGTTGACCTGTTTGTAAATTTTAGATTATGCTTGTTTTAAAATTTCAGTTTCTTCAGGTGTGTAAATACGTTTAATGTTAGCACCCAATGCCGAAAACTTTTCTACAACGTCTTCATAACCACGGTCGATACGTTCAATTTCTTCAACTTCGGTTATGCCGTCTGCTACAAGACCTGCAATAAGCATTGCAGCACCTGCACGTAAATCAACCGCTTTTACGGGAGCGGCATTCAGCGATTCGACACCTGTTATTACTGCTGTTTTGCCGTCAACCTGAATATCAGCGCCCATAAGGGTTAGTTGTTCAACGTATCTGAAACGACTGTCCCAAACGCCTTCGGTAACAATGCTTGTACCTTGGGCTAAAGCCAAAACTGTTGCAATTTGAGGTTGCATATCGGTTGGGAAACCGGGGTGGGGCATTGTTTTAACATTACACTTTTTGGGGCGGTCATGCATTTCAACACGCACCGCTTCGTCATATTCGGTAATAGTGGCACCTGTTTCACGAAGTTTTGCAATAATTGATTCAAGGTGTTTTGGAGTTACATTATCAATAAGCACATCGCCGCCAGTGGCAACAGCCGCCGCCATGTAGGTACCGGCTTCAATTTGGTCGGGTATGATGCTATAAGTGGTGCCGTTTAAAGTATCTACACCACGGATTTTAATAATGTTTGTACCGGCTCCCATTATGTTTGCGCCCATAGAGTTTAAGAAGTTGGCAAGGTCAACAATGTGGGGTTCTCTTGCAGCGTTTTCAATAACGGTAAGACCTTTCGCTTTAACAGCGGCAAGCATAATATTAATGGTAGCGCCAACAGAAACTACGTCAAGGTAAATTGAAGAACCGTTAAGTTCGTGAGCGTATGCTTCAACAAGACCGCTTTCAAAGGTGATTTTAGCACCCAACGCTTCAAAACCTTTGATATGTTGGTCGATAGGGCGAACACCAAAGTTGCAACCACCCGGAGGGGCAACACGGGCTTTGTTCATACGGCCTAACAACGCACCAAGGAAATAACTTGAAGCACGCATACCCTCTGCCATTTGCTTTGAAACAACAAAGGAATTTACGTGTTCAGGGTCGATTTCAACGGTTGATTTATTAATGGTTTTAATATTTGCACCCAAAGTTTTCATAGCAACCAAAATGTTGGTAACGTCTGAAATATTTGGTATATTTTCAATGATACAAGGACTGTCTGCAAGGAGTACTGCGGGGAGAATTGCAACGGCGGCGTTTTTTGCACCACTAATTCGAACTGTGCCGTTTAAAGTGTTTCCGCCTTGAATGACAAATTTCTCCAAAATAGTCCCTCCAATCATAAATTATTCTTTAATAGTATATCCTATAACTTAATATCTATTTATCCAACAGAACTATTATATACTATATAAGGGGTAATTGTCAATTACAATTAAAAAAAGGTGAAAAACTTTTGCTTTTCACCTTTTAAAGTTAATTGATTTTACCGTAAAGTGGAATATCGCTGTCTTTTTTGGGCTCTCTTTCGGGAGCAGAATTTACAACGTTGTTTTGACGGTTGCCACGGCGGTTATTACCACGGCGACGGTCATCTCTGCGGCGTAAGGGCTTGAGTTCGGTGCCTTCCAAGCCAATTACAACACGGCGTTCACTGCCTTCACCAAATGAAGCCGAAGTTACACCATCAAAATTTTGAACTGCGGTGTGGATAATACGGCGTTCATAGGGGTTCATAGGTTCTAAAGTGCGGCATTTGCCGGTTTCTATAACTTGTTTGCAAATTTTAGAAGTAAGGTTTATAAGGGTTTCTTCTCTTCTTTGGCGGTAATCACCAATGTTGAGAGATACTTTATAATATCCGCCGCCGCTGTTTGCAGCAAGACCTGCGAGATATTGTAAAGCGTCAAGAGTTTCGCCTCTGTGACCGATTATAACACCTAAGCCATCGCCTTCAAGTTCGATTAAAGCCGAGTTTTCTTTTTCGGCAATTTTGAGTGTGATATTTGTGCAACCTAAATTTTCAAGAATTGGTTTTAAATATGCAATTGCCTTTGCGGCACGTGAATCACTTGAAAGTTCTGCTTCGGTTACGTATTTAACATCTGTAGTTTTTGCAGTTTCCTTTTTGGTTTCGTTTGTACGTTTTTCTGCTTTTTTGGGATTGCTTTTTTCTTTTTTAGTGTTTTTTGCGGGTTTTGGGTCTGGGAGTTCAACAAATGCTTTAACCTGGGCTTTGCTGCCGCCAAAAAGACCTAAAACCTTTTTTTGCGGAAACGCAAGTACGTCAAAACTGATGTCTGCGTCTTCTTTTACGTTTAATTCTAAAACGGCGTTTTCTTTGGCTTCTTCAATGGTTGAGCCATAGCCGATTGCTTCTTTAATCAAGAGAGTTTCCTCCTATTATTGTTGGTTATTGCCTAATTTTTTAATTTGACCTTCTTCAAAGTCACATTGTTTTGCAAGTTCTTTAGCACGTTCTTTTGAAAGAAGTTTGTGTGGACCGTAGAAATACTGAACGGCAACTTGTGCCAAACCGCCGATAAGCGAAGAACAAGCCCAGTAGAATGTAACACCGCCCGGAAGCGAGAAACCGATAAATAGCGAAATGAGTGGCATTGTGAGCATCATTCCTGTCATACTGGGAGCATCGGGGTTGGTTTTCTTTTGCATTTTAGTTGAAATAACGCTTGTAAACATTTGTGCGAAAAATGCCAAAAGGGGCATAACCCAAATTAATTGGAAATCGCCAAAAATGTTGAATGAAAACTTTGGAGTTTCGGTAAGGTTTATACCAATGAAATTAAAGTCAATGTTTTTACAAGCATCTAAAATAGCGGGAGAATTAATAGTTTTTGCTAAAACAGCGCCAATTATTTGAAGTTCGCTTCTGCCTTGAACGATTTTAACACCGGTGGCTTCTAATGCCTTTGTGGCTTCGGCTATAATACCTGTGTCAACACGCATAAGGTAGGTGAGCGGACTCATAATGAGATAGTAAATACTCATCATAATTACAAGGCGGATAATCATGGGCAAACAACCGCCCGACATTGAAACGCCTTCTTTTTGGTAGAGTTCTTGCATAGCCATTGAATATTTTTGTTTGTCATCGCCGTATTTTTCTTTTAATTCGTCAAGTTTTGGCTTGATACGAAGTTGGCTTACGGCAGATTTTTGGCTTTTTATGGTAAGCGGAATAAAAACAATATTTATAAGTAGTGTGAAAATAAATACTGCGGCTGCAAAGTTGCCGCCAAAAGCGCTTGAAATTAATCTTAAAACCCAGCCAAGCGGGATATTAATAATATTAAATAATTTATCCATTTATACACCCGTCCATTCAAAAAATGGTAATTTTCATAGTTAGTGTTTCTTTTGAGGTACAGGGTCGTACCCACCCTTACAAAAGGGATTACAACGAAGTATTCTCCATAAGGCGAGAAGTGTGCCTTTAAATGCGCCGTGAACTGTGATTGCCTCAATCGCATATTGCGAACAGCAAGGAGTGAAACGGCAACAAGGAATTTTGTGCGGAGAAATTGCACGTTGGTAAAATCTAATAAATTTAATCAGCAGTTTTTTCATTTTGGTTAATTTCTAAAAGGTTGGCTTTTTGAAGAATTTTTTGTAGGCAGGCGCCAACCTCGGTACTTTTTACGTTTAAAATACGAGTTCTTGCTACAATTACAAAATCGTGCCCCTTTAAAATATTGGGCTGAACCATACTAAATGCCGCAGTTATAACACGCTTTGCACGGTTGCGTTTTACGGCGTTGCCGATTTTTTTACCCACGGTTATGCCGAGTTTAATATCACCAAAACGGTTTTTGTTTGCATAAACAACAAAATAAGGCGTTACAAAAGATGTACCTTTATTATATACTCGGCGAAAATCACGGTTTTCCTTTAATTTAGATATTTTCATAATAAAAGGAAAAGCCACATGGAAGTGGCTTTTAATATGATAATTTCTTTCTTCCTTTTGCTCTGCGGCGTGCAAGTACTTTGCGGCCGTTAGCAGTAGCCATTCTCTTTAAGAAACCGTGCTCTTTCTTGCGGTGAAGCTTTTTTGGTTGATATGTTCTTTTCAACTTCTATACCCTCCTTAATGTTAACTTAGCGGTTAAATTGGTGCAAAAAATTCGCACATAACCTTTCAATTTTAGATTATAACCCAAAACACCCCTCGGTGTCAACAAAAACTTTTCAAAGGTAAAAAAATTATTATAATAAAAAAATACTTGATTTTTGTGAAAAGATGTGATATTATTATTTGGCTAATGTGATAGAAAGGAGTGACAACGATGAAAGAAGGACTTCATCCTGAGTATGAAAAGGTAACAGTAAAGTGCGCTTGTGGTGCTGAGTTCGAAACTCGTTCCACTAAAAAGGATATCCGCTTGGATATTTGCTCTAAATGTCATCCGTTCTTTACAGGTAAGCAAAAGTTGGTTGATACCGGCGGACGTGTTGATAGATTCAACAAGCGTTTCAATATTGGAAAATAATTACCTTAAAACCGCACTGCCGAAGACGGCGGGTGCGGTTTTTTAAACTAAATGGGGGGTATTTCTTGTGGATACATATTTAACCGTGTTCGAGCAAAATGAAACTGAATATGTAGAAAAGCGGTCACGTTTTATTGCAACGCTTCGCCATTGCGAGACTGAAGCCGAGGCAAACGCTTTTTTAGAAGAAATGCGCTCTAAATACTGGGACGCACGTCATAACTGCTTTGCGTATTCGGTACAGGAGGGTAAACTTTGCCGTTTTTCAGATGACGGCGAACCGCACGGTACGGCAGGCAAACCAATGCTTGATGTGATTGTGGGTTCGGGTATTACTAATATTGCGGTTGTTGTAACAAGGTATTTTGGCGGTGTACTTTTGGGTACGGGCGGACTTGTCCGTGCTTATTCAAAATCGGTGCAAGACGTACTTTCGGGTGCAAAGGTTTTTAAAATGGTACCAAGCGCTGTTTTGAGTATTAATTGCAATTATACTGACCACGGTAAACTTGTCAACTTAATCGGTAACTGTGACGGTGTTATTGTTGACACCCAATTTACCGAAAAGGTATTGGTAGAGTTTTGTTTAAAGATGGCAGACATCGATTCTTTTGAAAAAAAACTAACCGAAACGTTTAGCGCACGTCTTGAATTTGAAATTTTGGAGAAAAAATTGACACCTTTTAAAGAAAAATAAAGGAATTTGAGATTTTTTTGCGAATATATATAATGAAGGGGTGGTAGAGTGGAGAATATAAGAACTGTAACCGAACAAAACGAAAAGTTAATATTATCTTCAAACGCTACCCTGTGCATTAATTCAAAGGGTAGAGCAAAACCCGAAGAGAAGTGTAACTTAAGAACTGATTTTCAACGTGACCGTGATAGAATAATTCACTCAAAGGCGTTTAGAAGATTGAAGCACAAAACACAGGTGTTTTTGTCGCCTGAATCGGACCATTACCGAACACGCCTTACTCACACGCTTGAGGTTTCGCAAATTGCAAGAACGTTGTCCCGTGCGTTACGCCTTAACGAAGATTTGACCGAAGCCATTGCATTAGGTCACGATTTAGGTCACACACCGTTTGGACATGCAGGGGAAAGGGCACTTGATGCGCTTATGCCTTTTGATTTTAAACATTATGAACAAAGTGTAAGAGTTTGTGAAAAGTTAGAAAAATCGGGCAAAGGGTTAAACCTTACATACGAAGTTTTAGACGGTATAAAATGTCATACCAAGGGTGAATTTGCAAAAACACTTGAAGGTAAAGTTGTTCGCTTTGCTGACCGTATTGCTTATATTAATCACGATATTGACGATGCTATTCGTGCAGGTGTGATTTCGGCAAGTCAAATACCAAGCGAAATTGTAAAAAATCTTGGCAACAACAAAAGCGAACGAATCAGCACTCTTGTAAATTCTATTGTAAACAATAGCGGTGACGATATTTTGATGGACAGCAACACCGAAAAATATTATGACCTTTTACACGAATTTTTGTTTGATACGGTTTATAAGAACCAAGTTGCAAAATCGGAAGAAACAAAAGTTTTTGGCATTATTGAAGGAATTTACAATTATCTTTCCAAAAATCCGCAAAAAATGGGCAACGAATTTTTAAAAATTATTGAAACCGAAGGTGAAAAACGTGCCATTGCCGATTATATAGCCGGCATGACCGACCATTACGCCATAACGGTTTATTCAGATATCTACATTCCAAAAGCGTGGAAAATTTAATGTACCATTTATGGTATATTAAATAATGTATTATATATTTAAACAGGAGGTGGAACCATGGCAATACCGCAAGAGGTTATTGAAGAAATTAAATACAGAAATGATATTGAAACCACTATTTCGCAGTATGTAAATTTAAAACGCAGGGGCAAAAATCTTGTTGGTCTTTGTCCGTTCCATAGTGAAAAAACTCCATCGTTTACAATTTATCCCGAAAACGGCTCGTTTTACTGTTTTGGTTGCGGTGTCGGAGGTGACGTAATCACCTTTACGGGACTTATTGAAAATCTTGATTACATTGAATCGGTTAAACTTTTGGCTGAAAAAAGCGGTGTAACTTTACCGCAAGACGGTTATGACGATTCAATGCAAAAATTAAAAAACCGTATTTATGATATTAACCGTGAAACTGCAAAGTTTTTCCATAACCACCTTTTGAGTGACGGCGGTAAATGGGCAAGGGAATATCTGTTGGGGCGTGGACTTACGCCAAAAACCATAAAACAGTTTGGTCTTGGCGCTGCACCTGACAGTTGGGACTCGCTTATAAAACACTTAAAAGAAAAGGGCTATACCATAAGCGAAATGCTTACCGCCAACGTTATTGGTAAAAGCCAACGCGGAACTTATTACGACCGCTTTAGAAAAAGGGTTATGTTCCCAATAATTAATATTCGCGGAAACGTTGTTGGTTTTAGCGGAAGAGCAATGCCCGGTGAAGATAAAATGGGCGGTAAGTATGTAAACACTTCGGATACGCCGGTTTATAAAAAGAGTGAAAACCTGTTTGGTATAAATTATGCTAAAAACCATTGTAGCGACCAAATTATTTTGGTAGAAGGTAATATGGACGTTATTTCGCTTCACCAAGCGGGATTTTGCAACGCTGTGGCACCTTTGGGAACTGCTTTTACATCCGAACAGGTGAACCTGATTGCAAGATATACCAAAGAAATTGTGCTAATGCTTGATGCAGATGCGGCGGGGCAAAAAGCAATACGCCGTGCTTCACAGTTGCTTGAAAACACGGGACTAAACGTAAGGGTGGTAGTAATACCAGACGGTAAAGACCCTGATGAGTTTATAAAAAACAACGGCGCCGATAGATTTAAAGCGCTTCTTTCGGGAGCGGTTAGCGATATTGAGTATAAACTTTTGATGGCGGCTGACGGTTTGCTCCTTGATACTGATGACGGACGGCTTAAGTATTTAAGTAAAGCGGCGCAAATTTTATCTACAACTGATGACGTTATGGCACGGGATATATACATAGGCCGTCTTTGCGAAAAATATGAAGTTTCCCGTACGGCACTAACATCAAAGGTAGAAGAGTATAGAAAACAAAACAAACGTACACAACGTAAAAAAGAGATAAATGACGTTATAAGACCTAAATTTACAAAAGACGATATAAATCCCGAACGGCGAAAATCTTTAAAAGGTGTATCTGCCGAGGAAACACTTATAGCGGTGCTTTTGCAACATCCCGATTTTTTGGATTATGCTAAAGAAAATTTACCACCCGATAAAATGATTACCAACCTTAATATGCGAATATATCAAACTTTGCTTGATATAAACAGTCAAGGTCGCATACCCGATATTTCGGTATTTGCTCAAAGTTACTCAAGCGGTGAAGTTGGGTATTTGGTATCACTTCAAAACAGCGGGAAAGCGGGAGAAAACGCAAAAATTGTATTAAAAGACTGCATAAAGGTAATATTAGAAGAGAATACACTTTTGAGTTTTGGTAAAGAAGAAAACCAAAACACAGAAGACTGGGCTTCTAAATTACAAGAAATTATAAATAAAAAATCAAAAGGGAATGGATAAGATGGACGATATTAAAACTTTAGAAAATAAAACCCAAGAATATGAAAACGAAGAAACAACTTCTACTAACAGCATAGACGATATTGAAAATGCTCCCGAAGAATTGGAAGAACTTCTTGAAGAACCTTCACTTCTTGAAATTGATTTTGAAGAAGAACCAACTGAAGAAGAACTTAAAGACGTTGATGTTGAACAAATTACAGAAGACGTTTCTTTAGAAGGGCTTTCGCTTGACGACCCTGTTAAAGTTTATCTTCGTGAAATTGGACGAGTTCCTCTTTTGTCAACCGACGAAGAAGTTGAACTTGCAATAAAAATAGCCGAAGGCAATGAATATGCTAAACAACGCCTTACCGAAGCAAACTTGCGTCTTGTTGTAAGCATTGCAAAAAAATACGTTGGACGCGGTATGTACTTCCTTGACCTTATTCAAGAGGGTAACGTTGGTCTTATTAAAGCGGTTGACAAGTTTGATCACACTAAGGGCTTTAAGTTCTCAACTTATGCGACTTGGTGGATCCGTCAGGCAATTACACGTGCTATTGCTGACCAAGCCCGTACTATCCGTATTCCTGTTCATATGGTTGAAACAATTAACCGTCTTAAGAAAATTCAAAGTCAACTTCTCCACGAAAACGGCTTTGAACCCAGTGAAGAATTGATTGCCGAAAAAATGGAACTTCCGGTTGAGCGTGTGAGAGAAATTATGCGTGTGGCACAAGAGCCGGTTTC